>CBFHGY010000001.1:0-47158 GCA_965655465.1 Bacteroidia bacterium
TTTCTAAAGTTAAAGCGAAAATGGGAGGCCGCATGAAAATGTTCGCATCAGGGGGTGGCGCTCTACCTAAACATGTTGGAGAGTTTTTTGCCAATTTGGGTATGAAGGTTCAAGAAGGCTTCGGGTTAACGGAAACTTCTCCGTTTGTAACCGTTAATGAGTTTGAGCGACAAGTTTATGGTACCGTAGGTCGTGTGGCACCCCGACAGTTTGTCGCTATTCAACATGTTGAAACCAAAGAAATTATTACCATTCAACATTACGACAGTTTTGATCCCAATTTCGCTTCAGAGGAAGGTGAAATTTTGACCAAAGGTCCAAATGTAATGAAAGGATATTTCCAAAATAAAGAAGAAACGGATAATGTTTTCGACGAAGATGGCTGGTTCCATACCGGTGATATCGGAAGGTTTGAAAAAGGATATTTGAAGATTACGGATCGCTTGAAGAACATGTTAAAAACATCTTTAGGTAAGAATATCTACCCCACGCAAATTGAAAATGTGTATTTAAAAAGTGAGCGCATCGATCAGATTTTCATTATTGGAGATAAGCGTGAGTACCTAACGGCTATTATTGTTCCAAGTCGTGAAACCATGGAAGTGAAATTGGCTCACAAACTTTCATTATTAGATAAAGGAGACGATGTATTTATTCACGACTCGGAATTGCGACAATGGATTGCAGAAGATGCAAAAAAATTGGGCATGGGTATGGCTAAGTTTGAACGTATCCGGAATTTCTTGGTGAAACGCGAAGTTTTCAGCATTGAAAGTGGCGAAATGACGATTACGTTGAAGGTGAAGCGCAAGGTGGTGATGGAGCGTTATGCCAAAGACATCGATGCAATGTATAGCGAAATGGATTGTCCATTATAATCGTTCAAATATTTTTAAATGAAAAAAGCGGCGCTAATGCCGCTTTTTTTTTGAATGTATCCAATCTGGATTTTTGGTTTACCATATTTAAAGGTAAAGGATTTTGCATCCTAGAATTGAAATTTTGGAGATTAGCATTACTAGATTCTTGAAGAATTTAACGCACTAATTTTACATTTTGACTTCCTATTTAAGGGTATACGTAAGCCACGAAATTTATTGAATCACGTGCTAATGAAAGTGGTTTTTAGATGCAAGTAAAGAGCGCTACAAACACCTTAAAACAAGCGAACGAAAACGTAAAGTACGATGAAAAAGCCGCCTTGAATGAAAAACAGGGTGGCGGCAGTTCGGTTTTTAATGGGTTTTGTTACTGCGTTCAAAAGGAAGTGAAATAGGGAGGCGAAAACGAACCAAGCGGCATAATTTTGGAGCGGAACAATGCCGTTTTTCCAATGCCAAAAATCGTAACGCATGGCAACGGGTTCAAGGAAAAAGTCGTAAAGGGTCATAAGTGCTCCACCTGCCAAAGAGCGAATGACCGTGTTTTTGATACGCGGTGCTAAGAAGCTAGACGAATAAAAAACCATGGCCGCCCAATTCAATCCAATCAAGTAAGGTACACTTTGCCATTTAGGGCCGAAAGTGGCTCCATAATGATAATTTCCAAATATAAGACCTGTTTTTACGCCGAGTAATTCGACGAAAAATCCCATAATTCCGATAAGTAAAAGGGTAGAGATATGCGACAGTTCCCATTTTTTATGGAATATCCAAGCAACGATGAATGAACCGATGATATTGTAGGGCGTTAAGGATATGAAAATGGGATTGAGTGCGGGCACCATGAATCCTAAAATTCCTACCAAATAAATGATGCCGATAACGGCAATAAAACGGTTTTCAACGGTTTGCATCGGGAATGATTTTATTGAGGATGGAAGCGCCCATCATACACAAAGGAATACCCCCGCCAGGATGCACGCTGCCGCCACAAAAATAGAGGTTTTTGTGTTGAGAGGAAAAGTTTGCCTGTCGGAAAAATGCCGACATTCGATCGTTGCTACTGCTGCCATACAGACTTCCTTTATCGCTGCCAGTACCCCTGGCGATGTGAACCGGATCGAGAACCGTTTCAACTTCAATTAAGGGTTCAATGTCGGTGTTTAAAACGCGATTGATTTTCTGGATAATGCGTTTACGGGCTTCGGCAAGGTGTTCCGGGTTATATTGACCTGTATCGTGGGCTGCATTGATCATAACAAACCAATTTTCACCATATTCTGGAGCATCATCTGGGATTTCTTTGGAGGTGATATTGATATACACGGTAGGGTCCTTTTGTAAGTTTTTTCGGGTGAAAAGCGCATCAAACTCTTCGGGATAATCGTTCGAAAATAGAATATTGTGAACGTCTAGTTTCGGGAATTTTTGTTTGATTCCCCAATAGAAAATCAGGGCAGAACTGGAGTTCTCTGCCTTTTTAATTCGTTTTGGGAGTTCCGTTTTTAGAATTTTTTGATACCAGAGTTTTACATCGATATTGGCAATGCAGATATCTACTGGCACACGATCGCCGTTTACCGTGAGTAGGGCGCGAATCGTTTTTTGTGCATCTACTTCTGCATGTTCAATAGCCGAATTGAAATTAAAGGTAACTCCGAGGCGGCAGGCTTGTTGGTAAAGAATATCGGCAATGGCCCTCATTCCCTTTTTTGGGAGATAGGCTCCGTAGAAAAATTCCAGATGGGGTATTACATTCAATGTAGCCGGAGCTTTATACGGATTGGATCCATTATAGGTGGCGTATCGGTTGAAGAGTTGGATTAAATCTGGATTATTAAATTGTTTTTCTAAGGCTCCATTCATGGTTTGGAACATGTTGATCCTCCATAAATTGGCTATGCCTTTGCGACCTGCGGGGGCGGTGTAGGTACTTGTTTTGTGAAGACTATTTTCAAGAAATACCGGAGCAGTAATGTCGTAAACCAATTTTGAATGTTCCATAAAACGAAGGATGGTTTTTGAAGATTCCTCGAAGTAGCTAGCAGCCTGTTCAGCGAATAATTGCATGTCTGCATTTGCGATAAATGGCTCTTGTTTATGATCGTAAAAATAATGACATAAGGTTTCTAGACGGATGACCTCAAAGGAATCTTTGAGGTCAGTATCTAGAAGGTTCCACACGAATTGGGGCATTGTAAATAGGGAAGGACCTAAATCAAAACGATAGGGTCCTAAATGTGAAACACCCATTTTACCGCCATAGGTATCTGCTTGTTCGAAAACCTGAACGGCGTAGCCTTTTCGCGCTAAATGAATGCTACTGGCGAGTCCAGCAATGCCACTTCCAATAATTCCAGCTGTTTGCATGTTATTTAAGAAACAATTAAAAAGACAAAAATGGCTGATTTTTCGGTGAAAAATTTCAAAATCAGAACGTCCAGTGGCAATATCGAGAGAATGGGGTGTCTAAGTGCCTTAATTATCAAAACGTTAACTTTTTTTAAAAAAAAGCAAAGATTGTTTTGCAGTGTATGTTTTTCGAATTATTTTTGCGGCACACTCAATCAAAATTAACCAATAGAAAAATGAAAAAAATCACTTTCGCTTTAGCAGCATGCGCAGCTTTGACGTTCGCTGCTTGTGGTAACAATGCAACTGAAACCACTACTACTGACTCAACAGCTACTGAAACTACAACTGAAGAAACTTCAACTGAAGCGGATTCAACTGCAACTGAGGCTGACTCAACTGCAACTACTACTGAAGAAGCTCCTGCAACTGAAGAAGCTCCTGCAACTGCTGAGTAATCTAAAATTAGAAAAAATCAAAAAGGCACTTGTTTTAGTGCCTTTTTTTTTGTTATTTTGTTGCAATGAAGAGAATTCTTTTCACCCTCCTGCTCCTAACTGGGCTTAGCTTGCACTCCCTAAGTGCTGCTATACCTCCCATTTATGAGGATGAAATAACTTCTGGAGGTCCTTCATTTACGCTTACCCCCAATCCCGTTTCTGGTTCATATTTCAGTATCAGTTTGGATTTTTCTTCAAGCGAATATCCCAACTCGGTCATTATAATCTCAGATGTTTTAGGAAAAACCGTTTATTTTCAAAGTTTAAAACAAGCGGATTTTATGGAAGGTCGTGTGCGCATTAGCGTCATGGATGCGAACCTCGATAAAGGCGTTTATTTTCTCCAAATCAAAAGCGGAGACGCCACTAAAACCCAAAAATTAGCGATTCGCTAATTGAATTCAAGTACTTTTATCAATCGTAATCCCATGAAATGGAATTTCCATACATGGTTCAAGCTATTAATTCCGGCCTTAAGCATGGCTGCTATATTGCTGCTTGTTTTTATACAACAAAACGCATTGAGTCCAGCATTATGGGGCAATCATACCCGTGATCTACCTTTATTTTATACGGCTTTTACCGGTCCTTTTTTGCACGGTGATTGGATGCACCTATCGGGTAATGTGATTTCGTTGGTTGGATTATCGGGGTTGTTTGTATTGGTATTCCCTCGCGATTGGTGGCGCTTTTTTCTAATTCAATACGCAATTTCATCGGTGCTTTTATTTATATTAGGAGATTATGGGGAACGCCATATTGGAGCATCTACCTGGCTATATGCCTATGCTTCATTCTTGTCGGTTCATGCCCTTAAAGCAAAGGAAAAACGTATGCGAGCATTGTTTCTAGTTATCATTTTGTGGTATGGAAGCATGTGGTGGGGTCTTTTACCGATTATGCCATCCATTTCTCATGAGGGACATCTAGCAGGATTGATAACGGGGCTGCTTATTGCCTTTGGTGCTTATCCTTTTTGGGAGCGTAGATTATTGCCAGAATGGCATTACAAACCTAAAGACTGGGAGTTAGAACCCGAACCCGAAAATCCGTACAACAAAAAATAAGCCCATAATAAATTAACTAAAAGTGTTTAGGCTGTGGCCACTTTATTGGTGGGTGACTTGAAGAAAATCGCAAAAAGTACGGTCACAATTAATGCATACAGGGTAAATGCGGACCAAATACCTGGCCAAAGCAGTGTTTGCTGACCGTTTGCCGCAGTTTCTGTATAGAACTGTTCAATGATATATCCGCTGCCCAAACTCCCAAGAATAGCGCCAATACCGTTTACCATCATCGTAAAAATGCCTTGGGCTCTAGAACGTGCTTTTGCGTCAATATGTTGTTCGATATATAAGGAACCCGAAACGTTAAAGAAGTCAAAAGCCATTCCATAAACGATACATGAAACAATAATCATCCATAATCCATCTCCAGGATTTCCTAAGCTGAAAAGGCCAAAGCGCAAAACCCAAGCAACCATACTAATTAGCATTACTTGTTTAATGGAAAAACGTTTCATGAAAAAGGGAATAGCAAGGATAAAGAGGGTTTCACTGATTTGGGAAATACTCATAATCATTGCGGGATATTTCACAGTCAAGGAATCCGAAAATTCGGGAATTTGTTTGAAGCTGTGAATGAAGGTATCGCCATATGCATTGGTAAGCTGCAATGCAGCACCCAGCAGCATAGAGAAAAAGAAAAATAGTGCAAATTGGGGATTTTTCCAGAGCATTTCCAAAGCACTTTTTTCGGAAGGAGCGTCTTCTTTTTTCTTGCCTAAAGGAGGGCAATCGGGTAAGGTAAAAGATAAAATTCCTAAAAGAAGGGCAACCGCCCCGCCTAGATAAAATTGATATGGACTTTGTTCGATATGATTCAAGCTTACCGTCCATAAGGCGGCAATAAAACCGATCGTACCCCAAACGCGAATTGGGGGATAGCTCTTTACGATATCAAAGCCGTTGGTTTTTAATAAATGGTATCCTACCGTGTTGGATAGGGGAATGGTCGGCATATAGCACAACATGGTTGCTAAAACCACCCAAAAAACTTGCATGGGTTCTTGGGCCATTGGAATGAAAAATAAGCCAATGCCACCTAAAATATGGAACATCCCATAGAGCCTTTGAGCTGAAACATAGCGATCTGCTAAATATCCAGTTAATGTAGGCATGAGTAAAGCCGCGATGCCCATTGTTGAAAATATCAGTCCGAAATCTTGTGCGGGCCAATGTTTGTTTTCAAACCAATATGCTCCGATTGTGAGCAACCAAGTTCCCCAAATAAAAAATTGAAGAAAGTTAACAACGGTTAAACGGAGTTTTATGCTCATATTTCAAAAGCCCAAAGATAGCGTGAATCTGTGAATCCCTAACAATAATTTAACCTTGTAATTGCATGCGAGATTCAATTCCATCAATTAATGCATGAATCACTTTGATATGAATTTCTTGGGCGCGATCGGCGTATTCACTGTATGGTGCACGGATTTCTAAATCACAAATCCCAGAAATTTTTCCTCCATCTTTTCCAGTAAGGGCAATTGTAAACATGCCTAATTCTTTGGCTTTTTCTAAGGCGTATAGAACATTCTGGCTGTTACCACTGGTTGATATTCCCAAAAGAACATCACCGGGCTTGCCATGGGCTTCTACAAATCGAGAAAAGATGAAATCGTAACCGTAATCATTTCCTACGCAAGTAATGTGACTGCTATCGCTAATCGCTAATGCGGGTAGGGCTTTGCGATTATTACGGTACCTACCGGTTAATTCTTCTGCAAAATGCATGGAATCGCAATGACTGCCCCCATTACCGCAAGAAATAACCTTGCCTCCCTTTTCGAAAGAGGCCACTAATGCATCGATAGCGCTTTCTATGCGTTCAAAATTGGAAGGGTCCGAAAGGAATGTCTCAAGCGTTTTTTGCGCATTGAGGAAATGTTCTATGGCGTTCATCTTTATGGTTTTTTTGCAAATTCCTTTAAGCCGTCTTGAAGAAATGCTACAAAAGGTTCCACTTCAAATTGGAAATAATCTGCTCCGTATGCAGGCTGTAATAATTCTTCTTTGGAGTTCAACAAACAATATAAAGGTTGTGTAGATTTGCCAAAATAATATTCTTGTAATTCAGCATTTTTATCTCCTAAAGTGGTTATCGTTTTTCCAGAAGTGCGGCTTTTAAAATGTGCACTGGGATCCAGTTTGATTTTTTTATCGTCGACATAAAGCGATACCACAATGTATTTTTCTTTTAGCAGGGCCAATACTTTAGGGTCCGACCATACCTTTTCTTCCATTTTACGGCAATTAACACATCCGTGTCCGGTGAAATCAATAAATAAGGGTTTCTTTTGTTCACGCGCACAAGCTACGGCTTCATCGTAATCAAAATAACTGTGTATACCATGAGGACTATGCAGATACTCACTGTATTTGGGTGTTTTACAAATTCCCGCTTCGGATTCTGCAGCACGATCTAATCGAAAATCCTGAGTACTCATTGGAGGCAAATAACCTGCAAGTGCTTTCAAAGGAGCGCCAAACATACCCGGAATCATGTAGGCTACAAAGGAGAATACTGCGATAACCATACCCAAACGGAAAACACTTAGGTTTGGGTTTGGTGTGTCGTGATCAAATTGAATTTTACCCAAAAGATAAAGTCCCAATAAAGTAAAAATCACAATCCATATAGCTAGGTAAATCTCGCGGTCTAAAATTCCCCAATGATAGGTTTGATCGGGGATGCTTAAAAATTTCAAGGCGAAGGCCAATTCCACAAAGCCCAGAACGACTTTGACTCCGTTTAACCAACCGCCACTTTTGGGAAGGTTGTTAAGCCATGAGGGAAATAAGGCCAATAAGCCGAAGGGGATTGCAAAAGCTAATGAAAATCCAAACATAGCAATGGCCGGACGCATGGCACCGCCGTGAACGGCTTCCACAAGAACGGTTCCTACAATGGGACCGGTGCACGAAAAGGAGACCAAAGCAATGGTAATGGCCATGAAAACAGAACCAGTTATTCCGCCCTTATCTGCTTGTCTGTCTACTTTATTAACAAGCCAAGAGGGGAGTGTGATTTCGAAAGCTCCGAAGAAACTTGCCGCAAAAACGACAAAAATTATAGTAAAAAAGATATTTGGAGCCCAATGCGTGCTGAGCCAATTTGCTGCATTTGCGCCAAAGGCGAAAGCCACTATGGTGCCCACGATGGTATAAAGAGCAATAATGGAAATGGCAAAAACAAAGGTGTCGCGAAGCGCAATGGCACGGTTCTTATTGCGGATAAAAAACGAAACCGTCATCGGAATCATCGGGAATACGCAAGGAGTAAGTAGGGCTGTGAGACCGCTTAAAAATGCCAGTATAAACAGGCCCATCATGCCTTCTCCTTTTTCTTCGGAGGCTTGACCGTTAAAACTTTTAATCTCTTTTAAAGCTTCAGTTTTAAGGTAGTCAAGAGGTTCGTTTTGGTCGGATGTAACGCTAGAAACTACCGCGGGGACTATTGAATCTCCAGGAGTGTCATTGCCCGTGTTAGCGGCAACTTCTTTGGGGCTAATAGGTTGGGGTTCTTGTGCTTTGGCAGAACCCATTACATTTAAACTTGGAGTTTTAAGGGGAATATCTCGCAGATTTTCACAACCGGATTCATTGCAAATTTGCCCGTTAAAAATGATGGATATATTTTCAATACTCTTAAGTACGCGTATCTTTTGTCGGAATTCTCCTTTTTTGGTGAATTCTCCCGTGGAGCAATTCCAAATTTCTTCTTCTTTGACCATGTGGTCGCCAATTCCATAAAACTTTCCTATCAATTCGTAGGAAGCATTGGGAAGGAATTCCAGTTGAGCACGAATGGGACCGTCGTATTCTGGACAGTCACTCTTTTCGCTGTAAACGTGAAATCCATTGGCAATGTCTAGTTTTATGATAACTTCAAGGATATCACCTGCATTGGCCGTTGACTTACTGTAGGTAGCGGTAAAGGTTGGCTTTGGGAAACCCGCCGCACCCAATTGAAGTATGCTTATGAACAAAGTTAATAAGACATAAACGCGTTTGTAAACACTCATTCCTACAAATTTAGGTTTTTTTAAGTTTTTCTAGGGATACATCCATCACATTTTTATGTCTTGTGAAAAACAAAATTCGGGCATTCGGCAAAATGGCATTAGGTTTGGACTGAATACCTAATATGCGGCGAATAATTATAATTTGTTTCTGGATGTATGGAGTGGGTGTATCCGCTTATTTACAGGCGCAGAACAACCGTTCCATAAGTACCAAAGTGTATATAGATTCCTTTAAAGACATTGCCATGCAAGAAATGCGAGCCAATGGAGTACCCGCAAGTATTACGCTTGGGCAGGGGATTTTGGAAAGCGCTTCGGGAAATTCGAGGTTATCAAAAGAATGTAATAACCATTTCGGAATAAAGTGTCGAAAGAATTGGACGGGTTCCTTTTGTTTAGCCGATGACGACGCACAAGACGAATGCTTTAGGGGGTATGAAAGCGCTTTTGAATCCTACCGTGACCATTCGTTGTTCTTGAAAAATAGCCGCCGTTACGATTTTTTATTTGAATTGAATCCGCTTGACTATGAATCTTGGGCCCACGGATTGCGCAAAGCAGGATATGCAACCAATCCGGCTTACGGCAATATTTTAACTCGAATTATTGAGAAATACCAATTATCGCATTACGATTCCTTAGTGGTAATTGGGGAAGATTATTTTAATGGCAGTGGGGGGAAGTCTATCATGGTAAATGGCATCCCCGCGTATGCCGCTAAATCTGGAGACACTCCTGAAAGTATTGCCAAGGAACAAAAATTAGCGGAATGGAAAATTTATAAGTACAACGATTTGCAACGAGAAGATTTTATCAATCCAGGCGAAATTTTGTACTTAAAACCCAAACGAAAAACCGCGCTAGAAAATACGCATATCATCAAAAGAGGAGAGTCGATGCATGACGTATCCCAAATGTATGCCATTAAGCTCAAGTCTTTGCGAAAACTGAACCAAATGGAGCCCGGTCAAGAGCCTGAAATTGGGGAAGAATTGAATTTGGCTGAAAAACGTGCACACCCTCCGAAGGTAATCACAGGAAGAGTTCCTATGTCCACGGCGGTTCAAGTACTTAAAAATGCGAATAACACCAACGATCAAACCCATGAAGTAGCAGCTGGGGAAACTATCGAAGGCATTGCAGATAAATACCATACTTCGGTGTTAAATTTGGTTCGGTGGAACGATTTAGAATTTGCGGAAGTGAGTGTTGGACAGATTTTAGTCTTGGCACCTGGAATAAAATCTTCAGCAGATGTGCGTTCCGTAGCTGAAAGTGAGACCAATTTAAAGCCCCTAACTCATACGGTTATGCGCGGAGAAACCGTATATTCCATCGCCCGCATGTATAAATTAGATCCTGCTCAAATTATTAAGGCCAATGAACGCTTACGCAAGGGCGGCAGTTTAATGGCCGATGAAGTCATTCGATTGACTCCTAATGATGGCACAACACCCGCTAATGAAAATCAAAACACACGTGCGAGTATTCACTATGTGAAGCCAGGAGAAACCCTGTATGGGATTTCGCAAAAATATGGAGTTTCGGTTGACGCGATCAAGGGTAAAAACAACATGCAATCTAACTCCATTTGGGTGGGTCAGAAATTGAAATTGCCTTAAGCAATTAAAAAATGTGCGGCACTTTCAACTTGTTGCTCCAATACGATTTTTCCGCGTTCTTGTGCCCGAATTTTGGCATCTTCGATTTGCGGTTGGTAAACACTTAATAGCTGCAGACCCGATTGGGCATGTACCACAAAACCCGCTGATTTTAAATCCGCTATTAATGGTTGGTGTTGATGTTCTTTGGGATCTATAGCGCAACGGAATCGAATGGCTGAATTCTGCATAATATTTACACGAACTTTATGTTTCGAAAACAATTCAAACAATTCGCGTAAATGGTCTTCAGCAATGAAGGTGAAGTCGGAGCTGCTAATTTCAAGTAAACATTGATCTTCTTTTAAAATGAAACAAGGAGTTCCAATTCCGTGTTCGCCTTCAAAAACGCGCGTGCCTGTTTTTTCTGTATCTATAAAGGAACGCACATACAGTGGGATTTTAGCTGCTTTTAAGGGCTGAATTGTTTTCGGATGAATTACAGAAGCTCCATAATAGGCCAACTCGATGGCATCATTATAGGTAAGTTCAGGTAATAATTGTGTGTTTTCGAAGCGTTTGGGATCGGCATTGAGAACCCCAGGAACGTCTTTCCAAATGGTTACACTTTCCGCCTCTAGGGCTTTGCCAAAAATTGCGGCTGAATAGTCACTACCTTCTCTTCCTAATGTAGTAGTTTCTCCTTTTTCGCCTCTACCCATAAATCCTTGAGTGATGATGAGGTTTTTCTTCGATAGGGGGGCTAAACGACTTTTAATAATCCGTTCGGTATCGTCCCACTGCACGCGCGCATCCCGATATCGGCTATCGGTAATGATAAAGTTTCGCGCATCAATCCATTGGGTTCGTGTTCCCATTTTAAGTAGATAACTGCTCAAAATACGACTTGAAATTAACTCTCCATAGGTAATTATCTGATCGTAAAGGAAGTCATAATCTTCGTGTAATTGATCATTTTCAACTACACATTCAAGCTCTAAAAACAGATTTTCTACTTCATTAATGAACATCACATCGGTAAGATCAAATAATTCATTTATAATTTCTAAATGTGTCGTTTTAACACTAAGTAATAATTCATTTAATTCAGGCTTATTGTAAAAACAAGCATCTACTACCAACTCTAGTGCATTGGTTGTTTTACCTATAGCCGACACCACAACAAGCACGGATGCTTCTTGTTCTTTAGAAATTATACCCGCAACGTTTTTAATTCCTTCTGCATTTTTTACAGATGCCCCACCGAATTTATAAATTTTCATTACTTTTTTTTCTAATTATTAAGGAAAATCAAAGGTTTTTGCCTTGTTTTGCAATTTAAACGGATTCATTAAACACTTTTTTATGGCGCAATCGGAAATCACTACTTTAGAGCAATACATCGTAGACCAACAAGCACTACATTCTAATGCAGACGGATCTTTAAGTCGTATATTTCGTGCCATTGAATTGGCTGCAAAGATAGTGAATCGCGATGTGCGAAAAGCAGGTCTCATCGATATTTTAGGTGAAGATGGCTCCATCAATCCGCATGGTGAAGACCAACAAAAATTGGATGTTATCGCCAATAACGTATTTATATCTGCTTTATCCAGAACGAAGGAAGTCTCGATGATTATTTCGGAGGAAAATGAAGGTATCATTTACGTTGAAGGTTGTGAACACGAAAAATATATTGTGGCAATCGATCCTTTAGATGGAAGTAGCAATATCGATGTAAATGTGAGTATTGGTTCCATTTTCTCCATTTACAAACGCAATAATCCTGAAAACAAACCCGGTTTAGAGGATTGTTTACAAACAGGGAATAGTCAGGTGGCTGCAGGTTATGTGTTTTATGGAAGCTCCACGATGCTGGTTTATACCACCGGTCAAGGAGTAAATGGATTTACTTTAGACGATGCCTTGCAAGAATTTTGTTTATCGCATCCTCAAATTCAAACGCCCGCTAATGGGAGCATATTTTCAGTAAATGAAGGTAACTATCAAGATTTCCCTACTGGAATTCAAGCTTATATAGATTTCTGCAAAGATGCGGATGCATCTCCAAAGCACCCCTATAAAGCAAGATATATAGGCAGTATGATTGCAGATTTTCACCGCAATCTACTTAAAGGAGGTATTTTTATGTATCCTTCAACGAATAAATCGCCGAATGGAAAATTGCGTTTGATGTACGAGTGTAATCCAATGGCCTTTATTGCAGAACAAGCAGGGGGAATGGCTTCCAATGGTTCTGAGCGCGTGATGGATTTATTGGCAACTGATTTGCACCAACGTTGTCCTTTATATATAGGATCAAAAAACATGGTTCAAAAGGCTATTGAAATGTTACATGAATACGAATCTATTTTAGCGAATCGCTAATAAGATCGTTTTATATTCTCGGGGATTTTAAAGGAACAATTCGTCGATAACTTCTAAAGACCTCACACTTCTTTCGGGAAACGCTAGTAGGCGTAAAACGTCTACAAGTCTATTCAGCAGGTGTCTGCGCATGCTGCGATCTAGTTCGGGATCTCTTCCCGCTGAAATTTCCTGAAGTTGAAACTTTACGCCTTGTAAATGCGGGAAATGCACATCGGCATCAATCTGGTATCCCAGTTGTTCGCAAAGTCCCAAAACGAATTGTATAGGTGCGTATTTCTGCGAAACCTCATTTCCTAATGAGCAGATTTTATCCTTGATATATTCAAATAAGGCAGCATCGCTATGCGAGTCTTCTAAGGAAAGTGAGAGCAATTCGGTATAAAAAAAGCATAATTGTTGGGCAGGAATAGATAGCATTATGGGATTTTCTCGATGCAGTTGAACTTCCTTGATTCTGCGAAGTCCACCGCCTTGTTTATCGTTAAATACCAACTCAATCAATTGGCCGCTTTGGTAATAGGCAGCTTTAGATTTGCTTTTTCCCAATCCTTGAACCAAGAAGGGGATCAATCCGTTGTTTTCGGTAAAGACTTTTACAACCGCAGAATGATCGGTATAAGGCACTTTGCTGAGTACGACGCCAAGCGTTTTGACGATCATATTTGAGAATTAATCAACCCAATCTGCAATGAATAAATTTGTATCGCGAGTACCACCATTATCTCTATTCGAACTGAAAATGAGTTTTTTTCCGTCGGGAGAAAACATCGGAAATGCATTGAAAATGCTATTATTGGTTATGCGTTCCAAGCCTGTTCCATCGGTATTAATCATGAATAATTGAAAGTCATAACCCCGTTCGCTGTGATGATTGCTTGAAAAAATAATTTTTTCACCTGAAGGATGATAGAAAGGAGCCCAGTTGGCTTTACCTAAATGTGTAATTTGTTTTAAATCGGTGCCATCCACATTTACCGTATATATTTCCATATTGGTAGGGGCTACCAGGTTTTTACTTAAGTAATCCTTGTAAGATTTAATTTCTTCTGCTGTCTTTGGACGTGAAGAACGGAATACCAATTTCTTGCTGTCTGGGGAGAAAAATGCACCGCCATCATATCCTAAATCGTGCGTTATCTGACGTACATTTTTACCGTCAATGTCCATAATGTATAACTCTAAATCTCCAGAACGAGTACTTGTAAATACTATCGATTTGCCATCGGGAGAAACGGTGGCTTCTGCGTCATAACCAGGTGCATCGGTAAGTTGTTTTACAATATTGCCATTCTTGTCGGTAACGAAAATGTCAAAATCCTCATAAATAGGCCACAAATAGACACCTTTGGTTTCTGGAACAGGAGGACAAACTTTACTGCCAAGGTGGGTACTTGCATACACCATAGTCGAATCACCGGGCATGAAATAAGAACAGGTTGTGCGGCCTTCCCCGGTGCTTACCATTGGAGGTTTAAAATCTGGACTACCCATGCTGTTTATCGGGCTATAAAAAATCTGGTCGCATTTTAATCCCCATGCGGGATTATTACTTTGAAAAACGATTTCCTTACCATTGAAACTAAAGTAAGCTTCGGCGTTATCTCCACCAAAAGTTAACCGGGTAAGATTTTTTAGGTGTATTTCAGGTTTTACTTCGGGAACGCTGGCATTGGGATTTGCATGATGATGACCTGCATGACCGTCATTTCCAGGATGTCCATTGAGTTCAGCATTGGAGTTGGAAGCATTTTTAGATTTCCTATTTATTATATGGTTAAGCTGATTGATTTGCTCTGAATTCAGTTGGGTATTGCTTTCTTCTTGTTTTGATTGTGTATCCTGAGCCAATAAGGGAAAGGCACCTAAAAATAAGGTTGCAATTAAAAAGTTTTTCATCATATTCAAATTTAAGGTTTTAATAATTCCCATGCCATTTTGGGAAATCCTTTGCGACCTTGATCGTCGTAAAAATCTACGAATCGCATTTTAAAGTAATTCCCATTTTGAGTTTTAAGCAGGTAAAATCGATTAGGTACAATGGTGTATTTACCGGAGTTCATATCGAATGTTTTCCAATCGTAACCAATTTCATTTAATTTTTTATGCAGAGGAACTTGTAAGGCATCCGCATAGGTAAAGGAATTGAAGGTGTAATTGTCATCGATTTGAGCAACTGAAATTTTAACCGGATTTATCAATGCACCTCTGATGACATAATGGAATATGGTTCCATCTACATCGGGAACGGGTTCTTTATAAGTAGTAAAAACCAAGTCCCAATTTTTATTCTGGAATACCTCATTTTGAACTAATGCACGCTTTCCGAAAGAATAATAGGCATAGTTGTATTCTGGCTTAGTCTGTATCTTAGTAAGATAATACCCTGCGGTATCGTTTAAATATCCCCATGCGAATTGATATACCCCTCCCTTAACATTTAGGAATTGCATTTTCACATATCGGCTATCGAGACTTGAGTCTGCCCCCAAATCGAAAACATATACTTCGTTTTCATTCCCAACATAGCCGTCAGTACTTGATTTGAAACAACCGGTTAAGGCCAAAGAATCGCGGTGTCCTTCTGGGTGATCGTATTTCCATTTTAAGGTTTTTGGATCGATATTTTTTAGCGTGAGAAAATCGGTATTTTCAAGTTTAGCCGCAGAGAATTGTACGTTTTTACCGCCACAAATAATTAAATGAGGGTCACCGCTGCAGGAAACGCCGATATCCCATAAACCAAATGCGTTGCTTCCTGTTTGTTGACTTTCGAAATCGAAATACAATTGTTGGGAATAAGATTCCCCCATTTCGAAAGTTTGAGTTTGTAGGCCTTTAGCTACATTGGGAGCAGGGTATAAAGGTTCGTCTTTATGACAACTCGCTAATAAAAGTAGGATGGTAGCGTATAAAAGGCGTCTTGAAATAGAGAATATCATAAAGTGCTACAAAATTAAGGTGCATTGAACAAAATAATTGCGCCCCATTGCAATATTTATGCCACCACTTGAGCCATGAATACCTCCACTTGGAGCCATGTTTTGTATTTGAGAAACGCCCCAAAGGTTTTTTGCACCAATTTGAAGTTGTACGCGATTTTTTAAAAGATTTTGTGTCAAGTTTATGTCAGCCAGCCAATAAGAGTCCATTTCATACGAGGTTCCATCGTTTATAAAACCCTGCATTTTACCGGTATATCGACTGAATAGGTTCAAACTAGAGCCTGTTTTCTTCCAAGCATAACTAATATTTATGGTGCCTTGTGGTATGAGCCACTTTTTAACATCGCTGTTAGCATCGAAACGAGAACTGTTGCTGATTAAACTATAGCTAAGGTTTAGATCCCATGCGCCCACAAACATTTGCGTTTGTGCGGTAACCCCTTCGCTGTGTAAGGAGCCTATATTAATATATTGGTATAAATTCGTATTGATATCTACCAAGCTTAACTGTATTTGATCGGCTACTTGGGTATAAAAACTGGTGAGTTTGAAGGTAACGGCGGTCTTTTGATCAATGGCATGTCTATAATCGAGCGATAGATTGAAGTTGTGCGAGTTTTCGGCTTGGAGGTTCAAATTTCCTTGTACGTTATGGTTGATATCCACAAATAAAAAATACAATTCCTTTGCTGTGGGAGCTCTAAATCCGCGAGCATAGGAACTTCGCAATACAAGGTGTTCGCTCAGATTGGCTTTGATTTGCAAGGAAGGAATTAAAGGGGCAATTTTTAATCGAGAATCGAAGTATTCAGTGAAAATAGCTTCGCCAAATGCACTGTTGTAAGCCAAACGCAGAGAAGGTTTGATATTAATTCTTTTATTAGGGGTATACTCTATTGAACCAAAAAGTGCAATGTCGTGGATTTGCGTTCCTGACTTAACTCTTTGGGTAATTAGGTGCTCACTTTGAGCTTCATAGCCTAAAAGGGTGCTAATTTGGCCGCTTAAGGGACGATATTCCCACAATCCACGCAAATTCATGGCTCCATTCCAAGTAGTATCTTGATCATCTGGACGGGTAATTACTTCAGCGCCAGTGACTAAGTTTCGACGAACGTTTATTTTTGCGCGTTCGTAAATATTGAAGGCATTTTGAAATCGCAATGCATTTTTGCGATTGATTTTTAAATCCGTAATGGCACTTAAGTCTTTACGTTGGGTATGAAAATAGTTATTATATCCGCTGATGTTAATGAGGTTGTATTCGGCATCAGAACGGTCTAGTAAATACTCGTAATAGTGTGAATAACGCAAAGTCTGTTCTAAGTTTCGCTGTTTATATCGCAATTGCGCGTCGCCATAAACGCGAGTTTTGGGTTTCCAATCCATACTTCTGCTGCTTGGATTAAAGTCAAACCCTTTAAAAAATTGACGGCCGGCATTCAAATCAAATCCTAAATAACGGCCTTTCTCCGAATTGATGCTTTTATAGGTAGTAAGTCCAAAGTCGGAATTAAAATTACCCACGGCATCTGCATAGCTCTTTAATCTTAAATTCCGCTCGGTAGTTTTGGGAGTTTTCGTTATAATATTTATTACTCCACCAATGGCATCGGTTCCATAAACTACGCTCATGGGACCCTCTACAATTTCAATGCGTTCGATCTGTTCGGTGGGAATTTGACTCACATCGATATTTCCATTAAGGCGACCAATCATGGGCACGCCGTTAATCAAAATCTTTACATTTTGTCCCCCCAATCCTTGTAATTGCACGGAGGAACCCAAACTGGGATCCTGGCCGATTAAAACTCCGGATTGATTTTGTAAAACATCGGACACATTTTGTGCCCCCATTTGAGCAATGGTTTTGCTATTAATGACCTGTATCGAATAGGGATTGTCTGTAGATAAAATAGGTTGTACGGTAGTGGTTATAGATACCGGATTGATGCGACTAATTTGAGAGGATATAACAATTTCAGTTTGACTCGGTTTCCAAATAGAATCACTGAGGATAATCCCATATTCGCGTTCAATACGAAATGTTATGGGCTTCTGGGTGTTGGGTAGGGTTAATTCACCCTTAGCGTCGGTAGTGGCTTGAATAACTTCCCCAGAAACCAATAAGGAAACCGGGATGAAAGGTAAGGGTTCGTTGCGGTCACAGACCACTTTTATTTTACGATCACCGGTTAGTGAATCAACTTGGGCCATCAAAGGATGGCCCAAGTTGAATATCCAAAGTAATATGAATAGAGGAACGATGCGGAGCATCTGGATTTTAATTTTTGATGATTAATTTGCGAATGCTTCCAGTGCTTGTTTGCGCTTCTACAATATATTGACCCGCATTAAGGTCGCTTATATTGATTTCGAATTTATTGCCATTTGCATCAAAAGTATGGGTTTTAACACCGGTCATGTTGTAAATAGCAATACCCGTTAACTCAGAATGATTGATGCTTAAAATTAACTTATCGGTACTTGGATTTGGGAAAACACCCAAAACAGTTTGAGGGATGTTTTGGTTTGATGCCAATTCACCCAACTTACTGCGCTCTAAAGTCATGCGGCCAGTGCCTTGTCCTTCAAAAGTCAAAAAGCGGATAGCCCAATATTCGGATCCAATTGCCCCGGCAACTTTTACGATATAGTTTTTTCTGGGAACAATCACAAAGCTGCTGCCGTTGAAGAATTTCCAATCGCCGCCCATGCGGGTAAGTCCTGTATTAAATCCATTTCCAGAGGCTATGGCGGTATCGGAATTGGCACTGTCGATATACATTTGAGGGCTGCTCACGATGTCGTCGAAATTAACTCCATTCGCATAGGCTATTTCAACACCACGTTTGGATTCTACCCCATTGGTAGGATACATCACCAAATCACCGCTTCCGGGAGCAGGTACCAAATCATAATAGCGGTTGAAGTTCAAATGCCAATCACCACCGGCTGTTTCGATAGCCACTTGTTGATCTAAGGTGAAATTGTAGTACTTGAACATTCCGCCATCGGCCATGCTGGTTTTAACCGTGTCGGGAGTGCCTAAGGCTTCGTCGATAGGTCCAAACTGGAAAATAAAGTCTCCATTCTTGTCTTGTTGGATGGGCATAAATTTGTATAACTGCATATTTGCGCCGCTTCCTACCGTAATCAGGTAAAGAGAATCCCCCTTAACTAAATGTGAGCTTGGGTCGTAAACGCCCCATGAAAAGTCCCATTGATTATTCGGATCTTTTTGACGGTTCAATGCCCCCAATGACTCTGATTTCATATCATTGTATGGCTTTTGCCAAGTTTCCCATCCTGTGGTGTCAAAATTTGCATAGGCACTGTTATCTCCATGAGGATAAACGTAAGCATAAACACCTGCAGTGTGATTCAAACGAATGGCGTTATCCATGAGTAAAGTAGTGTGAGCAAAATGCCACTGAGAAATAGAAGAGCTGTGTTTTTTGCCGCTTGGGATGTGATAAAAAACTTGCTTTGCGTAACCCGGCTCCATATCTATGGTGTCGATCACACGCTGGGAAAAGACATTCCCGGCACATAATAATAAACCTGAGGCAATAAATAGATTTTTCATGGTGATTTACAGTGTTGCAAAAATACCTCCGACTCAATGCTTAAAAGTTAAAATGCCCGTCACATTTATGTCACCTTGGATACTTCGCCTAAACTGTGCCGTTGGTCGATTACTTTGCTTGTTTTATCGCATGTAATAACGGATTTGATGGCGTAATTTTGCAAAGAATTCTACTTTGTGATTTTCAGAGGGAAGTCTTTTTACATATGGCAAAAATTTCAATCAATATAGCTTCTGGTTCCATCGAAAAACCTTCTGTCGTAGTGGGAATTGACTTAGGAACCACCAATTCATTAATAGCGTATGTCCCAAAAGGATCTTCGAACGCTGAAATCATCCCCGTTCGAGGAGCTTCGATTGTGCCCTCGGTTGTACATTTTAACGAGCACGATATGCCTGCTGTGGGGGTCTATGCCAAGGCACAATTGCTCGATCAACCCGATAGAACGATCTACAGTGTAAAGCGCTTGCTGGGAAAAAATTACGCCGATGTTTCTCGGGGGAATTTAGACCTGGGTTATCGCATTATCGACGACCAGTCTGATAGTTTAATTAAAGTGCAGGTTGGGACGAAATTTTACAATCCCATTGAACTTAGTGCCGAAATTCTTAAAGAACTCAAGGAACAGGCTCAAAAAACCTTAAATGTAAAAATAGACCAAGCAGTGATAACCGTGCCTGCGTATTTCAATGAATCGCAACGGCAGGCAACCCGAGATGCAGGTAAATTAGCGGGTTTAGATGTTTTACGTATCATCAATGAACCTACCGCTGCAAGTTTGGCTTACGGTATTCAAACACAAAGTGAAGGTCATATATTGGTGTATGATTTAGGGGGAGGAACCTTCGATGTTTCCATTCTTCGCATCGAAGAGGGTGTTTTTGAAGTTTTAGCCACACATGGAGATACGTATTTAGGCGGTGATGATATCGATCGAGCGATTGTAGATCATTGGAGGGAGCAATTGGATATTTCCAAAGAATCCGATTTTGCAACATTGCGAATTTTCGCTGAAGAAGCAAAAATAGCGGTTTCAACTGGCGTCCAAGAAACGTATGAATATGCATGGAAGGATCGGTATATCCTCAGTTTGGATACCGATACGCTGTATTCATTGGCAGAACCGATTCTGGAAAAAACGTGGAATTCCGTCAAAAAAGCGTTGAAAGACGCCGATTTGAATACTCAAGACATTCAGGAAGTGGTTTTAGTAGGTGGAAGCTCCCGATTGCCAATCATTCAAGAAACCCTGCAAACATGGTTTACTAGGAGTAAAATTAATAATAACATTAATCCAGATGAAGTAGTCGCATTGGGTGCCGCCATTGAAGCCGATGTGTTAGCGGGTAATCGAAAGGATGTTTTGTTGCTTGATGTTACCCCATTATCGCTGGGTATTGAAACTGCAGGTGGATTGATGGATGTTTTAATCCCTAGAAATTCCAAAATTCCAGTTCGGGTAGGTCGAGAATATACCACCAGTGTTGACGGCCAAATAAATCTTAAAGTAGCCGTATTTCAAGGCGAAAGGGAGTTGGTAGCAGAAAATAGAATCTTAGGTGAATTTATTTTAAAAGATATTCCCGCAATGCCTGCGGGTTTTCCGAAAATAGAAATCCAGTTCAGCTTAAATGCCGATGGTATGTTGCAAGTTCAAGCAAAAGAACTTCGCAGCGGGGTTGTACAAAATATAGAAATTCAACCCAGCTATGGACTTACCGACGCACAGGTGGAAGAAATGTTGCTTAGCGGACTTACCCATGCTCAATCCGATGTAGCGCTGCGTTTGTTGCGAGAAGCACAAAATGAGGCCCAACAAATGGTTTATACCACGGAGCGATTCCTACAGAAACATCACCAATTACTTAGTGAAGAGGAATTGTTAGGAACGAAACAACGTATTGACCGGGTTAAGGGTCTAAGTAACCAAGAGGACCGCCACCTATTGCAAACGGCTATTGAGGAATTGAATGATTTTTCAAGACCCTTTGCGGAACGCATCATGGATATTGCAGTTTCTCAAGCACTAACAGGCAATCGCATTAACGAAATCAAATGAAAAAACTGACATTAATATTTGCAGCTTTCTGGATATTATCTATTCCCTTAAAGGCCCAAGATGGCAATAACGATTGGAGTAATTTGGGGCTTAAAATGGGAGTGGGAGCGTATTCTTTTTTTGGAGATGAACTAAAGAATCCCAGACCTATGTTGGGATATGTAACGGGTTTGTACTACCATAGCCCTTTAGAAAAGGGTCGTTTTCATGTTCAAACCGGTTTGGATTTGCGTTTCCGAGGAGGGAATTTTGCAAACGGTTTATCCGGAGATTCGGGGGTTAATACCGCTTACACCAAAATTAGTTTGGTATCTTTAGATCTCCCCTTGAATCTATTAATTTCAACCAATTTAAGTAAAAAAAGAGAAGCGCTTTTTGTTACATTGGGCGCAACTGCAAGCTATTTGATGCGGTCAGTATTGTATGTAGGTCCAAATAAAATCCCTCTAAATCAGTCTGAATATATGCAAACTTGGGATAATCTGCCCCTCAAGCCCTTAGAAATTCTACTTTCTGCGGGAGTACAACAGCGCTTCGCAAACGTAGGATATTCGGTAAATATGAATATAGGATTGCGCAATTTAAACGATAATTTCAAAATTGAAGGGATCAATCCGGCTACTGGAATGGGCGGATATATTGGCACCTGGTCCTTAGAAGCCGCTTTCGTATTTTAAATTGGAAAGTGCTAATTTTGCGCCTACTTTGGAACATTCGGTAGCGCTATACACCCTGGGTTGTAAACTTAATTTTGCGGAAAGCAGCACCATTGCGCAGCAATTGGCCAAAAACGGGTTTGCGCGAAAAGAATTTCATGAAGGGGCCGACTTATATGTTATCAATACCTGCAGCGTTACCGATCATGCAGATAGGAAATGTAAAAAAGTAGTCCGTGAAGCGCTTAAACACAATCCCGATGCATATATCGTAGTGGTGGGTTGTTATGCACAGTTAAAGCCTC
Organism: Bacteroidia bacterium; assembly: GCA_965655465.1. Classification (GTDB taxonomy): domain Bacteria; phylum Bacteroidota; class Bacteroidia; order NS11-12g; family UBA955; genus VMCP01. The sequence goes on from CBFHGY010000001.1 coordinate 22,367, forward strand.
AAGAAATTGCACAAATTCCAGGGGTAGATTTGGTCTTGGGTGCGGCTGAGAAATTCCAGTTGATGGAATATTTACATGGTTTAAAAAAGGAACCCAAAGCGCGTGTTCAAAATCAACCTATAAAGACCGTTAATGAATTTGTTCCTGGATTTTCAGAAGGAGACAGAACTCGAATGTTTTTGAAAGTGCAAGACGGATGCGACTATTTTTGTAGTTTTTGCACCATTCCATTGGCCAGAGGAGCAAGCCGCAGTGCAAATGTAAAAAAGACCATAGCACAAGTAAAAGAAGCGACCCAAAAAGGCGTGCAAGAAGTCGTTTTAACCGGGGTAAACCTCGGTGATTTTGGTGTAAATCACGATGAAACCTTCTTTGATTTAATTCAAGAATTAGACCGTTTGGATGATATCCAACGCTATCGTATCAGTTCTATTGAGCCCAATTTGTTAAGCGATGAAATTATCGACTTTGTAGCGCAAAGTCAGAAATTTGTCCCTCATTTTCATATTCCTTTACAAAGCGGAAGTGATGAGATATTACAGCGCATGCGCCGAAAATATTTGAGCGATTTGTACCGCAGTCGCATTGAACATATAAAAAGAGTAATGCCCGATTGTAGTATAGGGGTGGATGTAATTGTGGGTTTTCCGGGTGAAACCGATGCACATTTCTTAGAAACCTATAATTTTTTAAATGCCTTGCCCATTTCATATTTGCATGTATTCCCATACAGCGAGCGACCCAATACTACCGCGAGAAAAATGCAAGACCGTGTACCCCAAAAAGTACGCAACGATCGAACTACACAATTAAGATCGCTCAGCGACAAGAAGAAACGAGCATTTTATGAGTCTCAGGTAGGGAAGAGCCGCCCTGTTTTGTTTGAGTCAGAAGTGCGAAATGCACAAATGCAAGGGTATACAGATAATTATATTCGGGTAATATCTGATTACGATCCCATGCAGGTAGATTCCATTGTGCCTTTTTATTTGCAGGAGATAAACGCCGATTTCTTAATGCAGGGAGAATTTGATACTGCCGAAATAAGTCGTTAATTTGTTATCGTGTTTCCAACCCTCTATCATTTTCTTCGGGATACCCTAGGTATCGAAATTGCATTCCTCGAAATTGTCAATACTTTCGGTCTGTTTGTGGCCTTAGCCATTGCCGCAGCTTATTGGGCCATGCAATCTGAATTTGCCCGTCGTACACAATTGGGCTTTTTTGCAACTCAAAAAAGCACGATTACCATCGGCGCACCTGCGCCTTTTATCGAATATATCACAAACGGAATTTTTGCCTTTATTTTTGGATTTAAAATCTTGTATCTGGTTCAAAATTCAGGTTCTGGTTTTGTTCCTCAAGACCATATTTTCACTTCTGAAGGGAATTTTTTTATGGGAATGCTGCTCGCTGCAGGTGCCGTTGCATACAGGTATTACACGGATAAAAAAGAACGTAGAAATCCGCCCATCGAGCAATCTATTACACTTTCACTTGCAGATGAAATGGGAAACATTACTGCGGTAGCCTTGATTTCTGGATTTTTAGGAGCTAAGGTATTTCATATTTTAGAAACGCCCTCTAATTTTAGCATACAAGCCATTTTAGAGCAATTATTTACAACCGGCGGTTGGACGTTTTTTGGAGGTTTGATCTGCGGAGCAGCTGGAGTTTTATGGTATACCTCTAAAAAAGGGTTTGCGTTATGGCATGTATTGGATGCGGGTGTTCCCGCCATGATGTTGGCCTATGGCGTTGGCCGTTTTGGATGTCATTTCTCAGGAGATGGCGACTGGGGGATTGCCAATCCAAATCCAAAATCATTCTTGCCAGATTGGGCCTGGGCCTATAAATATCCACATAATGTTTTAGGGAAAAATTATGGGGGGGGCGACATGGAACTTATACCGGGATGCGAAGGAAACTACTGTTATCAATTGATCAATCCCGTATATCCTACGCCTTTATATGAAGCCTTAATGGCCTTGGCCTTATTTGCGGTACTTTGGTTTTATGTAAGAAAACTTTCCCTAAAACCCGGCCAGGTTTTGTCTATTTACCTGATGTTTGCTGGAGTGGAACGATTTTTGATTGAATCTATTAGAGAGCACGGCGATAGTTTGTATACCTTGGGAACATGGATTTTCTCTCAAGCACAAATGATTTCTATAGGTCTCATCCTAAGTGGTATCCTTATATGGTTTCTATCTTCAAAAAATATCTTAAAAGTAACTCCTTCCAAATAAGGCAGCTGTTTTTAGGGGTTGTTGTTTTGTGCAGCACAGGGTTAAATGCACAATCTAAAGATACCACGTTTATTGATTATGAACGTTTGGATGAAATACAACTTTCTAATACAATCGATGAGGAAAAGCGCAGACAATATTTAATTCTAAAGCGTCGGGTAATTAAAACGATGCCCTATGCCAAAATGGCCGCCTTCAAAATTCAGGCTATGGAGGATGAGCTTTCTACTATTAAGGGAAGCCGCGCCCGTAAGAAGTATATCAAGAAATGCGAGAAAGGGCTTAAAGCCATGTATACCGAACAGCTCAAGAAAATGACCATCGGAGAGGGACAGGTTTTAATGGTGCTTTTACATCGGGAAACGGGCAAAACTACTTGGGAAATTATGAAAGGGTATAGTGGCAGCGCGGAGGCATTCTTTTGGCAAACATTTGGGAGTTTCTGGGGGCATAATTTAAAACGAGAATTTGATCCAGTTTTGGATTATCAAATAGAGCACATCATCCAACTCGAGGGACTTGAATGAATTTAACTCTGATATAGCGAGGGTGTATTTTGATTTTTTACTGTGAATTGCCCTGATTTCTAGGCCAAAGACATGATACATTTCGATGAATTTTAAAGGGATTAAATTCCCTTTTTGCGGAGCAGGCTGAACAATAAAATTGGTGCTCCAATGAGTGCACTTATTGGATTAACGGGCAAAACCGCATTGGGCATCAGATAATGTGCCAATGTATCGGCGCTAAAGGTCAAAGCAGCTCCCCATAATATTGCAGGAATCAAGACTTTAGAATGACTTTCAGATCTTAGCATGCGTTTGGCTATATGGGGTGCAATCAATCCCACAAATCCAATGGGTCCGGCAAATGCCGTGATCCATCCCGCTAAAACAGCTCCGCCTAATATGAGTATGATACGAATCTGAACCAAGGGAACACCGGAAGATTGGGCATACAGGTCTCCAAGTAAATAAGCGTCTAATTGCCTGCGGACTCCCCAAATTATCGTAAAAACCAGCATAATAGGCAGCAGCAACCAAGCCCAGTCTCCAGGCTTTAATTGGTCAAAACTGCCCATTCCCCAGAACGTGTATTTCTGTATTTCTTGGGCGCTCCCAAATTGTTGCAACAACTGAATTCCTGCTGAAAATACATAACCCATTACCATGCCGATAAGCAATAAACGCATTGGGGAACTGAACCCTCTGCTTAGCCATAATTGGAGTCCCAAAGCCACCAAGGCACCGAGTAAACTGCTGCTACTAGCTCCTAATGTGCTAAATGGAATTGCCCAAAAAGTTCCTGCGAAAATATACAGCGCCATTCCCAATGAGGCTCCAGGAGTTACGCCAATTAAAAAAGGTCCTGCCAAGGGATTCCGAAATAAGGTTTGCATCAATAATCCGGAAAGTGCCAAACCCATTCCAGATAATAAGCTGCCAGTTATGCGCGGTAATCGAAATTGTTCAAGTAAATAGGGATCCAAGGAAGAGATATCCTGCAGGTTTATACCTACCAGTATAAGTATCCAGAGGAACAACCCCAATATGTGTAACCCGTTTTTCACAGTTTGCGGTAAAATATAAGCGGGGTTTGACTTTCTTGAATCTGCAGTTGGATGAGATCGGATAAAATCATTTCGGGATGAAGAGCTCCTAAATCCCAAAAAGCATTGGCCCCAGAGGTTTCGATTAATTTGTCGGGTTGGAAATATTGAATGGGGGTATTCACACTCCAAGGTTTTAGTCTCTCGTCGAATTCTGAGATTTCTTTTGCATTTTTCGCACTTCCGAGATTGAGCCAAAGTTCGGTTTCTTTCAAATATCCAACGGCTTGTTCCATAGAAATGGACGTGGCGCCGCTACCCCGAAAATCGTTTGCATTTTGCAACCAAACGGGAATGAGATGTGCATCCAGCAGTAATTGCGTAAAATACGCTTCGCGGTTCGGGATATACCAAATGCCCTGAAAGGGGAGGTTTAGCATGACTTTTTTGGGCGTGTTGATTTTTTTAGATTGCGATTTTAGTTGGGTATAGCGCTTTTGGATTTCGGTAAAAATGGAATCGCTTTCTTGTGGTTTCCCTAAAATCCAGCCCAAGGCGCGGATCCATTCTGCTCGCGCAAGCGGATGGGACTCTAAATGACTCTGAACGAAAATTACACAATGTGAATCGTTTTGAAACCGCTTCCATTCACTTTCACCGCTGCCATCCAGCAAATACGTGAAGGTGATTTGAGGTTTCAATTTAAATAATGCCTCTTTATGTAAGATGCCTGTTTTTTGTAAAGAAATGCAAGATTTGGATAAAGTGATATCTTGGGGAATATAGGTTAGGTTGTCGACCGCTTTGATCGCGTTTCCCAATGATAATTCATGCAACATACGTGCAAAAAGAGCAGATAAACACACGTAATTTTGGCTGCGTCGTATCTTGATATAGCCATCGATATGCTCAGATTTTCCCCAGAAATAGTGCCCTATTAGGTGTTTTTCGGCTCCATATATATCCAAAAAACTATCGGAATTTTGGATTGAAATTTGAAAAAGTTGCGCATAAGCGTTGGGAATAACCACCGCCTCTTTTGAAGTAGGGTAATGGGTTCGGCGAGACTCACATCGGTTAAAAAATACGATGAAAAAGAAAGCAATTAAGAAGCGGGCACCGAACATCCTTCAAAAGTAGAACAAAAAATGCGACACTGGGAAAAACGGTGTAGGAGGTTTGGAATCTTTTAATGATTTTTGTGTGGTGAATTTACCGATTTGGAAATACCGCTATGTTGTCTTTTTTGGATTATTCCTTATTTGGATGACCTTTTTCGATCGCAATAGTTTTTTGTATCGAATCAAATTAGCCGGTGAAATTTCGGATATCGAAGAAGGGATAGAAATCCACAAAAAGAAAATCCTTGAATTGCGACAACAGCGCAAGGATTTATTTGGAAATGAACGAAATCTCGAGAAATTTGCGCGTGAAACCTATTTGATGAAAAAGGCTGACGAAGAAATCTTCGTGATTGTTGATGCAGAATAACGCCTATATATTAAAGGGGAGAGTGTTTATAAAATAATATAGATTGTGCATTTCTATTGCGCTCTTGTCGATAGGTTTGCAGTAATACCGATAAAAAAAGAAAAATATGAAATTTGTAGCTTCATCCAGCAATTTGCTCCAGCACTTGTTAACCGTTAACGGTGCCATTATGTCGAAGCCCATTATACCGATTCTCGAAAATTTTTTATTCGATATTAAAGGAGGGGAATTAAGCATATTCAGTACGGATTTAGAAACAAGCATGACAACTGCCATGCCTGTAGATGCCAAAGAGGATATGCGTGTAGCTGTGCCAAGTCGCTTGGTTATTGATACCTTGCGTTCTCTGCCAGAGCAACAAGTTTCCTTTAATGTAGATCCCAACACCTTCGCAATTGAAGTAAGTACCGACCAAGGGCGGTATAAAATGGCAGGTCAGGATGCTTCCGATTTTCCAAATCAGCCAGAAAAAAATGGAGAGGCAAGCATTACCGTTCCTGCAAATGTTTTATTGAAAGCCATCAGCAAAACCTTATTTGCTGCTGGTACCGATGAGTTGCGTCCGAACCTTACGGGTTTATTCGTGGAAATGAAAAACGACCATGTGAATTTTGTGGCAACTGATGCCAATAAATTGGTGCGCTTTACACGTAATGATATCCAACCTCAAATTGAACACGGTTTCATCATTCCTAAGAAACCTTTAAACCTTTTGAAAACCGCACTTCCCAACGATGAAACTCCAGTGGTTTTAGATTACAATCAAGCCAATGTGTTCTTCTCTTTTGGAGATACAGAACTGATTTGTCGTTTATTGGATGAGAAATATCCCGATTACAATGCGGTTATTCCAACCAACAATACCAATAAATTAAACATCAACCGGATGGATTTCTTGAGTGCAATAAGCCGCATTAGCATCTTTGCGTCTAAAACCACCCACCAAGTGCGTTTGAAAATTGCAGGTTCTGAATTAACGCTTTCTGCCGAAGATATTGAAATGGCAAACGAAGCAGTTGAACAACTATCTTGTGAATTTAATGGCGAGGATATGGAAATCGGATTCAATGCCCGTTTCCTTAAAGAAATGCTTTCAACCCTCGATGGAGAAACCGTGCAGTTGCAATTATCACAGCCCAATAGAGCCGGTTTGTTGGTTCCCGTTTCTCAAGATTCAACGGAAGACATGACCATGTTGATCATGCCTATGATGTTGAATAACTATTAATTATTGAAATACAGCGCTCCCGATGCGAACTAAACTCGCCCCGTGTTCGAGCGCTATGCGGTAATCACCGCTCATTCCTATAGAGAGCTCATTGAATAAAGCATCGTTTTCAAAAAAACGGTGCTTTATTTCTTTAAACAGGGATTGGATTTTTGCAAATTCGGTATGTATTTGTCCGGGATCTTCCACAAAGGAAGCCATGCCCATGATCCCTCGGATTCGGATTCCGCTTAAATCCAAATCTTGCAATTCTTGAACAAATTTTACAAAATTTTCGGGTGTCACCCCATGTTTGCTTTCCTCTTGTGCCACATGTGTTTGTAGCAATACCTCGATGACACGTCCGTTTTTTAGGGCTTCTTTGTGTATTTCCAGCGCTAGTTTTATGCTGTCTACCGAATGAATGAGGCTTATGAAACCGGCGATATACTTTACTTTATTGGTTTGTAAATGACCTATGAGATGCCACTGAATGTCTTCAGGAAGATGCTCACGCCGCTCCAATAGGGCTTGTACGCGGTTTTCAGCAAAAAGTCGCTGACCTGTTTGGTATGCTTCTTGGATCTCGGCAAGATCCCGGTACTTCGATACCACAATCAATTGGGTCGGATGTCCTTCGAGTTCCTTTTTTATCCGCCGAATATTCTCTTCTATCTTTCGCATTTTATTTACCTTTGCTTACTCAGATGTTTCGCTTAGGCAAAGTAACAATATTGATCGCACTTTTGTTGGGCAGTTGTTCCAAGGAATTGCCCATAGATAAAGATAAAACGGTTTTGGTCCTAGCAGATGCCATGCGTTTAGAAGCCTCCCAGCAAGTGGCCTATAATTACATGTTATTGTCGGATTCGGTTTGGACACTGCAATATGATTTTTTACTGAAAAAACATGGGGTTTCCAACACGGATTTTGAGGAAACCATGGCGTATTACAAGCGACATGGAAAAGAATTTGCCGCATTAATGGAAGAGGTGGTTTCTATATTAGAAAAAGAGAGTACTAAAGAATTTGAACGTTGATATATCCAGATTCTTTTGAAGATTTAGTAGGATTTGCCCCTTTACGCGGGCAATTACAGAAATTGTGTAGATTGCAAAGTTCAGAAGCCTTGGCTACTTCTTTTGGTTTGATTACCGATCCACTTGTGCTTCGAAACACCCTGGATATCTTAGATGAAGTGCGTTCGGTGATGGAAAACCGGCCCTCATTATTCGAATGGTCTCACCCTATTGATATGGGGGAAATGCTTAAACACATTCATGTTGAAGGGTTTTTCTTAATAGAGGAAGAATTGGCAGGTGTGGCTTCTAATATAAAGGTATACGATTCTTTTGTGGCAGCCCTGCATAATCAAGAATCGGAGTATCCGCATTTAAGAGCCCTTTTTCCCAGAAATGAACATACGAAACAGGTATTAAGTTCCATTGCAAAAGTAGTGGACGAAGAAGGCAATATTCGGTTGAACGCCTCTCCAGTATATCAAAAAACCAGTAATGAAATCAATCGCTTAGAACGGGAAGCCCGACAGCAAACGAAATCGATTTTCAAAGAATGGAAAGCTTTAGGCTATACGGCGGATACCGAAGTAACCATTCGTGAAGAACGTTTGGTAATACCCGTTTTAGCCGAGTTCAAACGTAAGGTGAAAGGATTCGTAAAAGATGTATCGGCAACTGGGAAAGTTCTATTCATGGAACCTTCCTCCATTGTTGAATTGAATAACAGACTTAAAGAATTATTTGCCGAGCGACGTAGAGAACGCGAGCGCATTTTGAAGCAATTGAGTGCTGATATACGACCCTTTTCCCCTTATTTATTGCAATGGATGGAGGCCCTTACTCAAGCTGATTTTGTGTATGCAAAATATCAATTGTGCCAAAATCACGAAGCCGAACGTCCTAAAGAAAAAACAGGGAATGGGCTTATTTTAAAGACGGCCTATCACCCTGTGCTAAAAAAAGAATTATCCAAACAAAACCAGAAAATGGTTCCCTTGGATTTAGAAATGGATGCGCAACATGTAGTGGTGGTAAGCGGACCCAACGCCGGTGGTAAGAGTATCGTGCTGAAGACCGCTCTATTGTTGCAGTATTGGTACCAATGCGGGTTTTTCATTACGGCGCGACCGGAGAGTGAAATGGGTTTCTTCACATACCTGGGAATAGATTGTGGCGACGGTCAATCTATTATTGCCGGATTAAGTACCTTTAGTGCACATTTGCAAAATTTAAAAAGCATTAGCGAACACGCAAGTAATAAGGCTTTAATAGGTTTAGATGAGTTGGGCACTGGCACAGATCCACGTTATGGAGCGCCAATTGCACAAGTGATTTTAGAACAATTGTTAAACAAAGGTTCTTTCGTAATTGCTACAACCCACTTTTCTCAAATTAGAGAATGGGGTCGCAACGAACAGGCGGTTTTACAAGCAAGTATGGCATACGATGCAGTTGCTTTGAAGCCCTTATATCGATTTGTGCAAGGAAAACCTGGAAGCTCCTTTGCATTGGAATTAATGCGAAAAACAGGTTTTGAAGATGCGTGGATTTCCAGAATCAACAGTTTGGCGGGCAAGCAATTGGGTAAAACCGAAGATTTGATGCTCGAATGGGAACGTAAAAATCAAGAATTGGAACAAACCCTGGCTGAAAATATGCAAAAATCGGCACATCTATCGGCGATGTTGAAGGAGTACAATCAGCTGAAACAAAAAATTAACGATAAACGTAAAACTGCCCTAGATCAAGCCAAAAAAGAAGCCGATTCCTTATTGGCAGAGGCCAACAAACGCATTGAACAAACCATACGCATCATTCAAGAAAACAAAGCCGATAAACACAAAACGGCAAAGGCTCGCAACGAGTTGGATCGATTTAAAACCGATTTAGAAGTTAAAGTAAGTAAAAAAACGCATTCGCCCAGTGTTAACACTCGAGAAGAAAAAGTAGAAATCGCTCCCTTGAATTGGAAGCCCATACCGGGAGAACGCGTTAAAAATCGCGATACGGAACAAATCGGGGAAGTGGTAGAAATAAAAAAGAATAAGGTTTTGGTGATTTTTGGATTGATAAAAATGTGGATTCCTGCTGAAGATTTATTGCCAGCACAAGCAATTAAAAAGCAGTCTAAAACGCAAGCGAAAACCTTCAATTGGATGGAACGTCAGTCTGCATTTCAGGGAGAAATGGATTTACGGGGTGTTCGCACGGAAGAAGCAAAAGCCAAGCTAACTTTATTTTTGGATGAGGCCTATGCTTTGGGACATGCGAGTGTAAAAGTTGTACACGGCCGAGGGGATGGCATCTTGCGTAAGATGTTGCGCGACCATTTAAAAACTTTAAATTATGTGCGCGAATATGTGAATGAACATTCAGACAGAGGGGGTGATGGATGTACATTGATTTACATGAATTAAGATTTTCAGAGTAGGCTAAAACGGACTAAATTTGTACGATGGCAATACGGTTAGACGGCAAAACGGTTTCGGCCCATTTTAAGCAGAAAATAGCAGAAGAAGTAGCGCAATTGGTGGCGCAAGGTAAACGTGCACCTCATTTAGCAGCCATTTTGGTTGGTGAGGACGGCGGGTCAAAAACCTATATCGAGGCCAAAGACCGCGCTTGCAAAGAAGCTGGATTTAACAGTACCATACTTCGTTTCCCAGATACGATATCGCAAAAAGATTTGTTGGAAGAAGTGCAAAAAATAAATGAGAATTCGGAAATTGATGGTCTCATTGTACAGCTTCCCCTGCCTCAACATATTGATGAGAATATTGTTACACAAACGATTATCCCCCAAAAGGACGTAGATGGATTTCACGATATCAATATGGGTAAATTGGCAAAAGGAGATCATAGCGGCTATATTTCAGCAACGCCTTTAGGCATCACGCTATTATTGAAATATTATAATATTGAAACTTCGGGTAAACATGCCGTGGTAATAGGAAGAAGTAATATTGTGGGGAGACCCATGAGCATTTTACTTTCCGAATCGGGTGAAACAGGAAATGCAACCGTTACACTCTGTCATTCTCGGACTCAAAATTTGAAGGAAATCTGTTTAAATGCGGATATCGTTGTAGCGGCCATTGGCAAACCCTATTTCGTAACTGCCGATATGATTAAACCAGGAGCTATTGTAATCGATGTTGGAACCACTCGTTTGGAGGATGCCTCTCGAGAACGTGGCTGGAAACTAGCCGGTGATGTGGATTTTAAAGCGGTGGAAGCTAAGGCCTCTATGATCACTCCTGTGCCTGGTGGAGTAGGGCCTATGACGATTACAGGATTGCTCAATAATACCTTAAAAGCGTATAAATTATCGCTATGATGTATCCTGTAATGGAACACTTTTACACCATTCAAGGAGAAGGTGCGTATTCCGGTTATGCCGCGTATTTCATACGTTTGGCCGGTTGTGACGTTGGATGTACTTGGTGCGATGTAAAAGACAGTTGGGATGCTGAAGGTTACCCCCGCCATTCTAAAGAAGTTTTGCTGGAATGGGTACTAAATTCGGGAGCAAATAGAGTGGTAATTACCGGAGGTGAGCCTGCCATGTATGATTTAAGTGCGTTATGTGAATTGTTTTTTGAACACCATATTTTTACCCATATTGAAACTTCAGCAGCGCATAAAATTCGGGGTCGTTTCGATTGGATTTGCATTTCCCCCAAAAAATTCAAAGCGCCTATTTTATCTGAAATGACCAAAGCGAATGAGCTTAAAATAGTGGTTTTCAATAAGTCAGATTTTGCGTGGGCAGAGAAATGGGCGATGACCTGTGATTCAAATTGTCAGTTATTTCTGCAACCCGAATGGGATAAACAAGATCAAATGTTGCCTTTGATTATTGATTATGTGAAGGAAAATCCCCATTGGAGGATCTCATTGCAAACGCATAAATTTATCAATATTCCTTAATCCTAACATCCTGTGTAAAAGTCCGAGTCGATTAATCTAACATTCTCAACTATTTTTGGTTTTGATGTTGAGAAAAAAGGGATTTTTGGGCTGGTTATTGATCATCTGTGTTTGGGGAAATCTCAATCTTTCTGCTCGGCAAACTGCGAGTGAAAAATTAGCAGATCCCTTATCGCAATACCATCAATTTTCAGATACTACCGCCAATAAAATTCACAAATATTTTGATTATCATTATCGCATTGGTGATTTTAACGGTACCTATTTAATGTTTAAAAACGACAGTGTCGTTTACGGTGCAAAGGGATGGGCGATCTATAGTGATAAAGATTCTTTAGAACCCTCTAATTTATTCCAATTGGCTTCGGTTTCTAAGGTTTTTACGGCTATTGCTGTTATGATTCTGCATCAGGATGGATATTTGAATATAGATGATTCCGTGCACTGGTATCTTCCCGAATTGAATAACACCGATTTAACCATTCGCGAATTATTAAGTCATACAAGTGGCCTTCCAGATTATTTTTATGTTGGATATAATGGGTTTAAAATACCCGAAGACCGAAGTCATTTGCATAATGCGGATGTCATAGATATTATCAATAATCAAAGTCGGAAGAAATATACCCGAAAGGGATTTTATCATTATTCCAATACGAATTATGTATTTCTAAGTTTGATTGTGGAACGGGTTTCTCAAATGGATTTTCGGGAATATATGCGTCAAAATATTGCGCGCTATGCGGACATGAAATACAGTCATATTGGAGATTTTGAAAATAATCCCTTGGTAAACTATCCCGTTCAAGGGTATGATCACTGGCATGTTTTCGATGATATGATGTTTAATGGCACTACCGGAGATAAAGGAGTGTTTTCGAATGTATTTGAAATGCTCAATTTAGATAGAGCCCTTCGCGGAAATTACTTATTACATGAAGCCACCAAAGAGGAAATGTGGACGCCCCAAACCCTTACCAATCCCAGTGCTTATTACGCTCTTGGTTGGCGGGTTAAATGGATAGATGGAAAAAAGTGGGTGTTTCACAATGGTTGGTGGAAAGGATTTCGCACCTATTTTTGGCGTTGCCTGGATGAAGATAAATCCTTCGTCGTACTTACCAATAACGTTCAAGGAAGGTTCCTGCCAACCATTGAATTGGTATCATTATTGAAGTAATACCGAGTGATTTGAACTTTATGGAACCCAAATTATTTGGGAATTCCCCAATGTATATAAAACATACATGCCCGATTGCAAATGAATAATATCAAGATGCTTTAGGCATTCCTCCCCAGCGAAAAATGAGTATTGCAGCCTTCCTTTTAGATCGTAAATGCGAAAATTTTCTAATTTTATAGTATGGGAAATGCGAATTCCATGGTCAAGCGGACATATGGACCATCGAGAAAGGTCAGGGTTTTGGATGCAATTGGCAACAGCACTGTGAATAACCCCAACGGCATCTAAGTCAAAACCTGAACTCGCAAAAGGAGTTGGCCAAGGGTCGTTGATAATATTACCTTTAGAATCAAAACTGCCTTTCATGGTGTCTATGCTGCCAATCGCATCGATAATGCGAACATAATAATAGGCGCTGGGTAGATTTTCATACACCGAATCAAGATCTGAGATATCGAAGGGGGTGCCATAAGGCATGCGGTATTTGCCCGCTAAATTGTGAATGTTTTCAGGATATGTGGCTCCAAAAGCTTGGGTTTGCAAATCACTTGGACTTAGTGATATACTTGGGAATCGGTAAAAATCGAGACCGTTGGCGCTGATTTCTACATGGGCCAATTCAAGAAAGGAATCGTTAAAAGCATTTTCAAAAACAGCAAAGTCAAAACCGGCTCCATTTACAATTCCCGTTTCAAAATATAGGGTGATTTTGCCTCCATCTCCCAAACTAATAACCCCATTGCGCAATGCGGGTCCAAGCGCAGATGCAACACTTCCCACGGAAACAAATCCGGAATCGGGCTCGGTAAGGATACGCAAGCCCAATTCAGCATCTCCAGAACTGGCCCATGCGGTAAAACAACTCGAATCGGCTTTGATAGCCGTACTTCCGGGTTTCCCTGCAGCGGGAGCAAATTGCGCGAAGACACACAAGTGTCTAAATACGAAAATTCCAAAAAGTACCCAGCGATATAGCACGTTAGCGATGGGTTATGACAGAAATTGTTTTTCGATTTCGTTTACAATGGCATCACATTCGCTGTGGTTGTCTTTCAAGAGTTTTTCTGCTTTTTTAACCATGTCAGCAGCCCATGCGCGGTCTTCTAAATCTTTGGCATTAATTAATACGTTGAGCCAAGCTCCTCTTACTGCAGTTTTGATACATAAAACACCCACGGCTACATCGCTTAAGCTGTTGGGATTGCCTTTTTCGGCCATTTCCTTCATTAAGGGCAGGCAATCATAGGCGGCTTGCATGGTTCTGTAAGGAACTTCAGTGGCGTATTGACTGGCATTTTGGATGGCCTCTTTGCGTGCTAATTTCTGTTCAGGCGTTTCTTTCGGAAGTCCGAAAGCTGCCATAATGGTATCGAATGCACGGGTGTCTTCATCGACTAATGCAAGTAAACGGTCTTTCAATTTCTGACCTTTTTCGGCCCAAGGTGAAAATTCCATTACACGGTCTTCCCAACCTCTTTTCACGGCACTTAAATTGGCAACCATGGTGCCCAAGGAAGCGCCTAAAGCTCCGCATAGGGCGGCTATACTGCCCCCGCCTGGAGCAACGGAATCGCTCGCCGTTTCATCGGCAAAATCCTTAACCGGCATGGATATCAATCGTTGATTTTGGGCGTCTTTTAATAGGTATTCAATTATTCGAGTTTGTGGGTCGAATTCATTCAATTCCGAAAGTCCCATGCTTTTTATAGCAATATCGACCAAGGTTGTTTCATTTACCCCACTGCTTAATCCTTGTTTTTCTAGGAAGTATTTTCCTGCATCCAGCATCGGTTGTAATGGAACGAGACCCACCAATTCGCTGCCGGTGACTCTAATCCCGCGTTCTTGAGCAGATTTGCAGGTTTCTTCAAACACAATATGTAAAGGGGTTTCTCTAAAATTGGTAAGATTGATGCTGATCTGAGCAATGCCGTATTCTTCGATAAACCAGCCAATGCCTTTTACATGTTTAAGTTTACCTGGAATGCGAACCGGTTCGCCATTTTCATCATTTACAACTTTTCCTACATAGGGATTTCCTTCGCGCAATACACGACCGGCTTCTCGAACGTCAAAAGCAATGCGATTGGCAATTCGTGTACTTTTGGTATTTAAGTTCACATTATACGCAATTAGAAAATCGCGAGCGCCAATGCAGGTTGCTCCCGTTTGGGCATTCATTTTGGCAGGGCCAAAATCGGGTTTCCATTCGGGTTTTTGAATTTTATCGAAAAATCCTTCGTATTCTCCGGCGCGGATCACGCTTAAATTGGATCTTTTTTTATCGATTTGGGCAGATTCGTACAGGTAAACAGGTATTTCCAATTCTTTTCCTACGCGTTCTGCTAATTTTTGTGCATATACCGCAGTTTCTTCCATACTGATTCCTGAAATGGGAATCAGAGGACATACGTCGGTGGCTCCCATACGGGGATGTTCTCCTTTGTGTTGGCTCATATCAATGAGTTGTGAAGCAGTTTTAATGCCTTGAAAAGCAGCTTCTACAACGGCCTCAACTTCACCAACAAAGGTAACCACGGTGCGGTTAGTGGCTTTTCCGGGATCTACGTTCAAGAGTTTAACTCCTTCAACAGCGGCGATGCTATCGGTGATGCTTTTAATAATTTGAGGGTTATTACCTTCGCTAAAATTAGGAACACATTCAACTATTCGAGACATAGGGCAAAGATAACAGAGAATAGAATCATTCCGAAATGCGGGTAAAATAAGAATTTTTCTGGGGGAAGTCTTTTTACAGCTGGGGTGCTTCGATGTAAATCCTTACAGGGAGTAAATAGACCTGGATATGCTGTAAAATTCCCTGTATTTTTCCTTACGAATCCTAATGATAAATGTCAAATATTTGACGGTGTGTTTTCATGTAATAATTGCGACAATCGCTAAGAAAATAACGATATATAGGTAGGGGTGATCAAGGAAAATCAAGGTTTTTTAGGTATCTTTGCGCCCCGTTTTATGACACTCATTACATCCATTTCAGGAATTCGCGGCACTATTGGTGGCGCCCCGTCGCAGAACCTTACCCCCGTAGATATCGTTAAATTTGCTTCCGCTTATGGCACTTGGATTCGTTCTAAGAGCCCAAACTCTCGCGTAGTCGTTGGAAGAGATGCTCGTATAAGCGGACCAATGGTAAGCGCCTTGATTACCCAAACTTTGCTCGGATTGGGTATCGATGTTTGTGATTTAGGATTGGCGACCACACCTACCGTTGAGATGTCCGTATTAGCGGAAAAAGCAGATGGCGGTATTATCATTACCGCGTCTCATAATCCAAAACAATGGAATGCACTGAAACTCCTTAATAATGTGGGTGAGTTTATAAGTGCTGCAGAAGGGGAAGAAATTCTACATATTGCCGAGAACGCATCTTTCGAATTTGCAAGCGTAGACCAATTAGGAACGCTTACACAAAAAGATTATTTAGATTATCACATACAAGAAATCTTAAACCATAAATTGGTGAATGCCGATTTAATCAAAAAGCATAAGTTCAAAATTGCCGTTGATCCCGTTAACAGTGTTGGAGCGATTGCTGTACCCCAATTGCTAAAAGCCTTGGGAGTAGAAGATATCGTGCTAATTAATGGAGAAGCACATGGTATGTTTGCGCATAACCCCGAACCTTTGGCTGAGCATTTAGGTGAAATTGCCAGTACCGTAAAATCAGAGAAATGCCATTTGGGAATCGTTGTAGATCCCGATGTAGATCGTTTGGCCTTTATTTGTGATGATGGTGAAATGTTCGGTGAAGAATATACCCTAGTAAGTATTGCAGATTATGTGCTAAGTAAAACTCCCGGTACTACCGTAAGTAATTTATCCAGCACCCGCGCATTGAGAGATATAACCGAAAAGGCCGGTCAAACCTATGTCTCTAGCGCAGTTGGAGAAGTAAATGTGGTTGCCGCTATGAAAGCCAACAATGCCGTAATTGGCGGTGAAGGTAATGGAGGTATTATTGTTCCTGATTTACATTATGGTCGTGACGCACTTATTGGAATTGCCTTGTTTTTAACACATTTAGCGGAGAAAGATATGAAGATCAGTAAATTGCGATCTTTGTACCCAAGTTATCAAATGTCGAAAAACAAAGCTGAATTGAGTCCCGAAACCGATGTAGATGCCGTTTTAGAGCGTATCAAGGAAAAATATAGCAAGCAACCCGTAAACACCATAGATGGGGTGAAAATTGATTTTGATGGCGATTGGGTGCACCTGCGTAAAAGTAACACAGAGCCAATTATTCGGATTTATGCCGAAAGTACATCCTTAACAACGGCCGAAAATTTAACCAAAAAAATTCTTCAAGATATTGGAGATTTAATGCAATAAACTATGTCACTTCAATGCGGAATCGTGGGACTTCCCAACGTGGGAAAATCTACACTCTTTAATGCAGTTTCCAGTGCAAAAGCACAATCTGCCAATTTCCCTTTTTGTACCATTGAGCCGAATATTGGTACCATTACCGTACCCGATGTACGGATGAATAAGTTGGCTGAATTGGTAAATCCACAAAATTTAGTCCCAACCACTATCGAAATCGTAGACATTGCGGGTTTGGTAAAAGGAGCCTCTAAAGGAGATGGATTGGGAAATCAATTTTTGGGAAATATCAGAAGTACACATGCCATTTTGCACGTATTAAGATGTTTCGACGACGATAATATCATTCACGTAGATGGGAGTGTGGATCCTATCCGAGATAAAGAAATTATCGATACTGAATTGCAGTTGAAAGACCTAGAAACCATTGAAAACCGCTTGTCCAAAATCCAAAAACAAGCGCGAACTGGGGGCGATAAAGAAGCCATTAAAACCGTAGAAGTATGCGAAGCGTTCAAAGCCCACCTTTTCAAAGGTGAAAATGCACGTACCTTAGAAATGGATCCTGAAAAGCGCGCCTATATTCGTGATTTGAATTTGTTAACCGATAAGCCTGTTATGTATGTATGTAACGTAGATCCCGATAGTGCTCAAAAAGGGAATGCGTATGTGGAACGGGTTAAAGAAGCGATTAAAAATGAAAATGCCGAAATTTTAGTCATTTCTGCCGCTATTGAAGCCGAAATTGCCGAATTAGAAAGCTATGAAGATCGTAAAGTTTTCTTGGAAGAGTTGGGTTTGGAAAAAAGTGGAGTAGAAAATTTGATTCACGGCGCCTATAGCTTGTTAAACTATATCACCTACTTCACAGTTGGGGTAAAAGAAGTGCGCGCTTGGACGATTACGAAAGGCACCAAAGCACCTCAGGCTGCTGGTGTTATTCATACCGATTTCGAAAAGGGATTTATACGCGCGGAAGTAATTGCCTATAACGATTTTGTAACCTTAGGCTCTGAATCTGCATGTCGCGACGTTGGAAAATTACGCGTAGAGGGCAAAGAGTATGTAGTTGCCGATGGCGATTGCATGCATTTCCGATTTAACGTGTAAACACCCGAAGGAACCATAGAAAGCTTTTTTTATTGTTTGGAGGAAACTCCCGCCTATACAACAGCTATGAATCCAGGTATATAAAGTGGGTGTCTCGTGGTTATACCCTTCAACAATTTTATATTGTTCATTTAAAAATTTAATATTCCCCAAAAAAGAGGCCGTTTGCAATTCAGCAAACGGCCTCTTTTTTGGGGAATATCGACCTTGGTTATTTCCTAGAATACAAAATTAAATGCACCCGTAAACATAACGCCACGTGTATTGCGGTTCTCGTTATTCAAAGGAAGGAAATAGGCCGCACGGGTATCAATCAATACGTGCTTGCTTTTGAAAAGTTCGACACCAATATTTAGAGAACTTACCAATGAAGCTTTTTGCAACACATCATCATAGCGATTTGGAATAATTGCCCCTATGGTATATCCAGAATAAAGGTTCAAATATTTGCGCTTTCCGCGGCCAAAATGTCGGGTGTAAAAGTCTTGTCCAAACTGCACTACAAAGAAATCGTTTTTCATAGAAGTTAATGTAGTGTCCATTAACTGGGTTTCAGTAAGGGGATTTACGGGTTTCAACACCCCTAATTCAATATAACTCTTTCCGCGTGTAAATAGATATTTCAAATTCATACCCGCATAAGCCTCGTGCGTAAGTCCGGCTTTCGGATTTTCTACCTGTAGGTAGGAATAAGATACTCCAGGCATGTTTACCCAAGTTACTTTTTGATTATTACCGTTAGGGGTAGAGAGTTCATCCTTTATATATAAGTTTACCAACATCAAATCACGTACTTTCTCTAAGTCGCTTATTTGACGCTCATATTCTTTGATTTTTTGCTCGTAACGACGAATGTTATTTTCTAATTGCATATTTGAATTGGCAATTTTTTCACGGCTACGAAGGGTGTCTAAAAGATTTACCCTAAGAGAATACTGGGCATTCTCGATTTCACGTTGTTGGTTTTCAATCTGATTTTCGTACGATTTCTTTTTCTCATCTATGTTATTCTGATTCAAAGAAGATTCAATGATGTATCCAAATCCACGCATGATGCTGTCGATAAGGAAGGCATTTTTGGCTTCAGTATGGAAAACATAATGGGTTTGATACAAATTCGACGTGGTTTCGAGCAACTTATAACCATTGTTTTGGATGAATTTTTCGAAAGCTAAAGCATG
This sequence comes from Bacteroidia bacterium, assembly GCA_965655465.1. Classification (GTDB taxonomy): domain Bacteria; phylum Bacteroidota; class Bacteroidia; order NS11-12g; family UBA955; genus VMCP01. The sequence goes on from CBFHGY010000001.1 coordinate 41,636, forward strand.
TTCGGTGTATTTCGAAGTATACACAGTGAGAGACTTATTTGTGCCGTAGTTTCCCTTGTCGTAATATTGACCTTGGGTTTCAGAAGAAAAAATCGAAAATAAAATAATTGCTAAAATGTTGTATTTCATTGTTTTGAGTTTTATTAGGAGTGAAGTCAACACAAATGTTCGCATTTTTTTGCAACCTTTCACTATTCCTGCGTCTTTTAATTGAAGTTTCTTGCAGAACCATGAGTCAATCATAACCGGATGTACCCAAAACGATCGAAAATCGCAACAAGCCCTTTTCGAATTGTTTGCATCAAAAATGTATGGCCATTGTCTGAGGTATTCTAAGAACACAGAAGATGCCCAAGACATACTGCAGGAAGGCTTCATAAAGGTCTTTGAAAAAATTCATTCGCTAAAAGATTACACCCTGCTGGAGTCCTGGATGACCCGCTTGTTTATCAATTTGGCTCTTTCGAATTGGCGTAAACAGAATCGCGATCCGCAGTTCGTTGATATCAACGACACGGAGGCTCCCGATGATGTTCCTGCCGATGAAGAAAGCAACCTCCAAGAATATCGTCCTGAGCAAGTGCTCACCTGGATAAAGGAGTTGCCCGATAATCAACGCATGGTACTAAACATGTATGCAATTGATGGAATGTCTCATCAAGAAATTGCCAACCTGTTGAACACTACCGTATCCAATACCAAGTCTATTTTGAGCCGAGCGCGTAAAGCTTTAAGAGATCGAATTAAATCACAGACCCAATAAAAGAAAAAAGACTCATTACTCTTGAAAAAGAGCCCATCACATATCGACACGCAGCTGAAAGGAATGTTTGAAACATTCCAGCCTCCAGTACCCTTTCAATTTGAAGCGGTATCTGAGCGCTTGGATGCTCAAAAAAGCCGCCGTCGGGTAGTTTTATGGTCCTCAGTGGCCGCAGTTGTCTTCACCGCAGTATCAGGCCTGATGTTCCTCAAGCCTGATACCGCCCGGGTGAATAATTCAAGTTCTGCAACTCTTTTACGTACCTCCGAGTCTCAGGATTCTCATAATAATATACATTCCCATTCTTCCTCAGTTCAAACCCAATCTGAAAATGCAAAAACTGAAAGCAATCAATCAGAGGTTAATGCGAACCGTGTTAATACACCCTTAGGTACTCATTCAACCGGAAAAACCACCACTTCTCAAACGCCCTTGATGAATGTGAACCCAGAGGGTACAATACTTAATAATTCAAATCCGATCCCTTCGAGTACTGCAGTAAGTGCCGAGAATGATATATACAATCAAAATGTCGAATCGCTCGCGCTAGCAACCGATTTAACGAATCATGTTGCTTTCGATTTCGTCGGAAGAACATTACAAAACATGCCGATTTCGTTCGGAGAATTTTTACAGTTGCCGGTTCGTATCCCTTCGCCTCAATCGCCAATACAGCCCTTGTCAAGCTGGGCCTTTGAGGTGGGTTACGATCAAAATCAAACGGCAATGTCGTACCAAATTTCCCCCGGACGTGAACAATACGTACATAAAAATTATCTAAATCGCATGCGCAACGGCGAATTTGCTCTGAATGCACCGCAATTGCAAGCATCTTTAAAATATTACTTCAATTCTCATTGGTCGGTTTCTATGGGGCTTGGTTTTGCACAAACCCGGACCTTACAGCAATTCGACTTCAGAGACAGTGTGCCTTTTAGTGTGTCTCAGGGTTACGAAGCCGATGCTCTGGGGAATTTTCCAATTTTTGGATACCTCGGTTTGGGTCAACGAGTGCAATACGAAGGCACACAAACCCTACAAATGTTGAGTATCCCAATGGCTATTGCCTATCAATATCCCTTGAACCGTTTTTGGTCACTTTCTTCTGAAATAAGCACCCGATATAATCGAGTGATTGCTACACAAGGCAAAACCTTGAATTACCACGACCTGAGTCTCTTGGATGCCGGAAATGAAATTTACCGTGGAAGTATTTGGTCAGCTCGATTCAGTGCTGGCGCAGAATACCGTTTTTCGAGAAATCAATATTTGGGACTGAGGGTGAATACCCAAGGAGCGTTTACCCCATTGTACAAGGCAGATGCATCGGTTCAAAATCGAGGCTGGTCATTGGGAATGTCTGTTTTTTATACACTTAAACTGTTTTAAGGTGACGTATTTATCAAACATATCGGCTAACTTTGGTTTCATGAAAAGGGTGTATGCATTTATTGGAGTCATGCTAAGTTTGACGGCATTAAATGCGCAAGTTTTGCAACCTTTAGGTACGGGTTTGCCCGGAAGGGTAGTGGCCTCTTATGCCAGTAATGAAGCTTTTTATGCCCTATATGAAGCGGTAGAAACGCCAGCTCTAAACGATTATAATCTTGCCAAATGGGATGGAGTAACCTGGTCGGTTTTTCCAGGTCTGGAAACCCCTCAACCGATAATTCCAACAGAAGGAACTTATAATTTTCATTCCATAGCTGCATACAAAGGTGAAATCTTTGTAGGAGCTTATATAGCAAATGCCTCTAAGGATGCGGAAATTCCTGTAACCCATTTGTATAAATGGTCCAGCGCTCAACATCAATGGGTGCCTGAAACAGGCGTAGTAGATACCCGGAATAATGGAATTATTAGCATGACCGTTTTTGACGATCGTTTGATAATTGCAGGTAAATTCCAATCCACTGTTAATGGAAATTCTGTTCAAAATATTGCTGCCTATGACGGTACTGAGTGGACGTATCTAGGAACCAATAATTTAGATCAAGGTGCCAATGGAACAATCCGTTCTTTAATGGTTGTAAAAGATCGCTTGTATATTGCTGGAGATTTTGACCGCTTTGCGGGTGATTTAACCGGGAACATTGCCTATTACACCGCCTCTAATGGGGGATGGGGGGGAATCGGAAGTCCTTTCGCGGGTGAAATATTAGAATTGGCCTCTTTTGGAGATCAATTGGCCGCATTGGGCAAAAACAGTCAAGGAGTAAACGAGGTGAGAACCTTTAACGTAAATTGGTCTAGTCCCATAAGTTTTGATTCTTTCAGTGTTGCTAAAGCTGTGAGTATAGCGGGTTTATCCGATTATTTATTAATTGGAGGCGATTTCGTTAAAAACGGTTCTGGTTCTTCGTTATTAAGAGTTCAAAATAATACCATAAGTTTTACGGGAAACCGATTAACTGGCAATTTTAAATTAGGACAAAGAGGTAGTGGTGCATTTGTTTGGGGTGATTTCTTAGAGCAAAATACCGATATTCGATATTTCTCAAGCTTGGAATTTGCTACCGGTAATTTGAACGGTGATTTGTTTTACGATTTAAACAATAATTGTACAAAAGACGATGGTGAAATTGGAATTCCTCAAGCTATTGTAAGGCTTATCAACAAGCAAAGCGGCAATTCGTATTTTGCGGTTACCGATAAAACGGGTCATTTCTCTAGTGGTTTGCCTGAAGGAGAGTATCAGATAGAGTTTGTTTCTAAACGTCACATGAGTACTATGTGCAAATCTAATTATGCCACTCAAATTAGAAATGGGCGCTATTCCCAAGTTAGCTTAGGTGAATATATGGATCCTGCCACTGCCGATGTTGAAGTGCAGTTGAGACCCATATACCCTGATGATTTGAAAGCGGGAGATACGGTTTATGCTGTTTTGTTTGTGCAAAATCATGGTGCGAATACAGTTAAAAATGGCACAATTCACCTTACACATGATCTGCCTTTGTCTGATTTCTATAGTGAGCCTGCTGCGGATGATTATAACGGAATTTCTGCTATATATACGCTTGCAGAACTCAATCCCTTTGAAAGTCGTTCCATTTTGGTGCGGTTAAGAATGCCCTTCTCTGCTACAGATTCTGATTTATATAAATTGGAAGTAAAAACCGGTTCCTTGCTAACTTTAGGCGATGCCACACCTACCGACAATACCCAAACCAGGGAGTTGTCTATAGGAAAAAGAAGTAATGGCGGAGCGGCAGTCGTAAAAAATAGCGACTTAGGGATTCAAATTCCGCAAAATGTGCGTCGTTGGACCTATACCGTAGATTTTAAGAATACCAGCAGTCAAACGGTTAACAAAGCCGTTCTGATTGACACCCTAGATAATTCATTGCCCATGCAGCGTGTTGTTTTGAATTCCTTTTATCCTACAAAAGCTCAATACAGTGTGCAACAAGGGCGGATTTTGGTTGTGAGTTTCGATCCGGCAAATCTTAAAACTCTCGAAGCAAATGCTGCCGCAGCGGGTGGCTGGGTTCAATACAGTATCGATTTATACCAAGATTTACCTATTAATGCGCAAATCGATAATACGGCATTCATGAATTTTGATTCCCGTTGGAGTGCCAAATCAGATAATTGTAAGGTTACGGTAATTCAAGGTAATTCTCAAATCGATCGCATCCAAAAGCAAGGATTGCATATTTATCCCAACCCTTCGGATGCAGAATTTACGGTGAATTGGCTTCCCGAAGAAATAGGAAGTGTATGGGTGGTGTTGAATACCTTAGGTCAATCCATGAAATCTGGAATTATTAAGTCTAAAACGGAATTGCTAGATTTAAGAAACCTACCAGAAGGGGTATATATGCTTCAAACCCAAGGAACGACAACGAGCCTTTTAATTAATCGCTAAATCGGCGAAAATAGGGCTCGATAAATGAAAATAGATTCAATTCAGGATCTGCTTCCAACGCCAATTTTACATCCTCCTTTATAGACGATAAAGCGATATCTCGCATGCGGTAATCTTGAATCATTGCATACGCTTTTTCAGCAAACAATTGGAGATGCCTGTCTTTGCTTTTATTGAAATTTTCATGGGCATGAATGGCATCGGATAAGCCCTCTATACCCAGTTCATGGGTGGCTTGTGTAAGTATAACTGGATTTTCCCAATCGGATTTTGCGCGATTGTGTGAAAGTTTACGCAGGTGGGAAGCGAAAGATTCCGCTCCATCACGGTCCGATTTATTAACTACGAAAATATCAGCAATTTCCATAATTCCGCTTTTCAAGGTTTGGATTTCATCGCCACTTTCAGGAACGGAAACCACTATAGTAGTATCGGCAATGCCTGCGATTTCTACTTCACTCTGACCTACCCCTACGGTTTCAATTAATACGTAATCGTATGGAGCATGCTTTAAAACGTGTACCATTTCAATAATGTGTGCAGATAAACCGCCTAAAGAGCCTCGAGAAGATACACTGCGTATAAATACACCCTCGTTTAAAAATAGGGACTGCATGCGCAGTCTATCACCCAATAATGACCCAAAATTAAAAACAGAACTGGGATCTACAGCTAAGATGGCAACGTTTTTGCCCTGTTTTTGCCAATGCATCACCAAAGCATTTACTAAGGTGCTTTTTCCAGCCCCTGGAGGTCCGGTAATTCCTACAACATGGGTATTGCCTTTGAGGTTTTTAAGTAATTCAAGTGCTTGGGGATGTTGGTTTTCAACCCAAGAAAGGGCTCTAGCGATATGCCTTTGGTTGCCTTTTTGGATTTCTTCAACATT
>CBFHGY010000001.1:47257-92844 GCA_965655465.1 Bacteroidia bacterium
CGGTTGTAGCATGTTTCAAAGTTAGGAATTAGGCTCGAGTATATGGCAATGAATTCATCTGCATGTAGGTGCCTTGTTGGCCTAGATACCAGCCTGCCTGTGCAATCATGGCTGCATTGTCGGTACAATATTCGAATGAGGGTATATATGCCTCTAGGTTTCTATTCGCCGCTAGTTGGCTAAACTGATTGCGCAGAGATCCATTAGCGGAAACCCCACCCACCAATCCAATGGACTTTGCAGGATAGTTTTTTAGGGCATTTTTGAGTCGCTTCAACAACATTTGTATCAACGCATCTTGATACGAAGCGCAAATATCTGCCTTGTATAGATCAATGAAATCGGATTGTGCTTGTTGTCCTTTTCTCAGAAAATACAATAAAGAAGTTTTGATTCCCGAAAAGGAAAATGATAGGGGTTCTGTTTGGCTATCTGGAAATGAATGAAATTTGGGATCTCCTGTTTCGGCCCAGCGAGATACTTCGGGTCCACCTGGATAACCCATGCCCATTATTTTTGCCCCTTTATCAAAGGCTTCACCAACTGCATCATCGATAGTTTGACCGATGATTTCATAATTTCCAGCAGCGCTTACCCAAATTAATTGGGTATGTCCGCCACTAACCAAAAGGGTAATCATCGGAAATTTTACCTCATGTTCGATGTATAAGGCTGCTATATGTGCATGTAAATGATTCACACCGATGAGGGGTTTGTTTAAGGCTAGGGACAGGCCTTTTGCGGTATTAACCCCCACTATTAAAGACCCCATCAGTCCGGGGCCTTGAGTAACTGCAATAGCATCTACATCCGTTAGTGCTTTGCCCGCTTGATCCAAGGCCTCTGTAATTACCGGAATGATGTGACTTTGGTGGGCTCTTGAAGCCAATTCTGGAACAACCCCTCCATATTTTCGATGAACATCTTGCGAAGCCGTAATATTCGATACGATTTCCCCGTTGGTTAATACAGCAGCGGATGTATCATCGCAGCTGCTCTCTATGCCCAATATAGTGGAGTTATGGCTTAGGGGTGGATTGCTCATGTGTTAGAAGTACTACCTTTGTTTGTTTTGAAGAAGAGACGCTCAAAAATACGGAAGATTCTCCTGAGAACACTGCTTTTTGTGGTGTTCTTTTCTAGTATTTTGGCTGTTTTAACCCGCAATAAATGGGTGCAAACCCAACTCGCACAGTACGCAGTATCACAAATAAAGGCCCAACTGGGCGTAGAAGTAGAAATTAAAGCTGTAGAAATCGACTTTTTAAGAAATTTCCATTTAGAGGGAATTTTAATGCGCGATTTACATCAAGATACACTGCTTCATATAACGGTACTAAATGTATGTCTTTCCAATTGGAATCTCAAAGACAATGCCTATACGCTTACACAAACAGAGTTATTTAAACCCTTTGTTAGGATGGGACAATACGAGGGAGATTCCCTGCTCAATTACGAAGAAATATTTGCCCGATTACCCAAAGACACAAGCAACACTAAGCCCTTGAAATTGCAACTTAACGGCATACAAATTCACCAAGGTGGCTTTGTGTTTTTTGATGGTGAACATGCCCAAAATAGGTCCGTCTTAGGCGAATTTAATCCGAGTTATTTGCGCTACTCGCGAATAAATGCCCGCATAGACTCAGGAACCTTGAATTACGACGGTTCCTTGTTATTCGGTGTGGATGCTTTTGAAGCGTATGACAGGAGCGGAGATTTCATTTCAAATATTACGGGAGATTTACGCATTAATAGAGCAAATATCGCCCTATCCAAAATGTACATTAAAACTGGGGAAACCGAGTTAAAAGGAAGGTTCTCAATAAAAGAAGATCCCAAAAGGAAAGGAAGTTATTTTGATCGATTCGTATATAGCTTAAATGTTAAAGATTCTCGAATTCGATTAAGTGATTTGGGTTCCTATGCACCTTATCTGAAAAGGCATAGTTTAACCCTTGATTTAGAGGCTCAAATGCAAGGAGTATTATCGGATTTTCGTGTGCAAAAATTATTGGCTAAAACCCAAAATGGAAGCCGATTAAATCTCACATACCAAATGAGAAACTTACCGAACTTAAAAGACTTTTTCCAAACGGTGAAATTCAACAATTCCTACATTGCGCAAGCAGATGTGCAAGAAATGTTTAAAGTAGAATCATGGCGAACAAATCTTTTACCTTTAGGCAATGTGAATCTTAATTTGAATTGTGAAATCCCCCTTGATCGGTATTCTCAAAAAGGGAACATGCAAAGTGCGGCAGGAAATTTTAATGGATCCTTTGAAATCGATTATTCACAATTAGATTCCATTCTGCCGTTCACATGTACAGGTGAAGTTTTGAATTTAAGGAGTTCTTTATGGGGCGATTCAAGCCAGAAATTTGATCGTATCAGTGGAAAAATAAAGGTACAAGGAGATCGGTTTGATTCTAGTTTGAATTCACAATTCGAATTTCAGAAAATGTCAGCCTATATCAATAATAAATTCGTTAGTGATATTTCGATTTCCGGTTGGTCAGATAAGGGTGATTTGGAGGCTCAAATTTTAGCTGAAAACGAAAAATTAAAGTTGGGATTATCTTTAGATTGGTCGCGATTTTTTACCCCAAATCGGGAAATCAATATAAAAGGGAAAATAGCTAAAATTGATTTATTTGGATTGGGATTTGATACGGTACGACATCAAATAAGTGGAGACATAAATTTGAAATTAATTGGGCAGGATATCGATGATTATCGCGGAAGCCTCAGTATTGATTATGCCCGTTTTGATAGAGGGAAAACGGAATTTCAATTGCAGCATCAAATTATCACCCGTCCGGATAAAGAAATGTTAGGATTTAAAGGCGATTGGCTTGATGGGAATATTACGGGACCCCTACAATTATCCAATACAGCATTATGGTTAAAACAAATCGCCAACAGTATTGCCCCCGAACGTTTTCCCCCCGTAGAAGAACGTTTAAACGATTCCGTTTATATCGATTTGACCGTACCCCAAACGGCATGGATTGAAGAATTTGTGGTGCCAGGGTTGTATTTGGGTCCGCTTCGTATAAACGGACATTATTTCGCCAATCAAAACACGTTTAATCTAAAAATGGGACCATTTTCCCTTGAATATGGTCGTGTTTATATGGAGAAGGCGCAATTCACTATGGAAAAGCCGAGGAAAAATGGTTTTGTAAAATCGCAATTTAAAACCAATTACATCCTCGTTGAAAATACTCTTTACGATACTTTTGGATTGTCGGTAGAAGTTGCGAATGGGGGATTTCAAGTGTCGACACGATTGCACGATAAATCCGATCGCTATTCCTTTAGGATGAAAGGAAATGGTGCCATCCACGCCCAAACCAGCAATCTGTACTTCCAAGAAACCCAATTGAAAATATGGGATCAGGTATGGAAACTCGACCGCGAAGCTCGGATATCCTTTAATCCTGATAATTGGGAGATTAATCATTTTTTCTTGGCGGATGCCGATCACTTTTTAGAAGTTTCAGGAGTTGTCAGTGCTTTGGATTCGGATACTTTGCACGTTGATTTTGGTAATTTCACTCCCAAGGTGCTGATGCCATTTTTCCCAAGAAATAGTTTCGATAGCTTGAAGTTTAGATCTAATGGTAATATCGCTTTGTGCGCAGTTCGCGGCGATATGCAGTTTTTTGGCAACATTGGACTCAATAAAATTTCCTATATGAAACAGGATTTTGGAAGTGCTAATTTGGCGGTTAAACAAACGGAATCTGAAGGCAAAGTTCGCTTAGAAGTAGATTTGCGTTCTGGCCCCCTTTCCAATACCCGTTTCAACGGTGATATCGCATTTCAAAAAGGAAGAGATCCCCAATTAAATATTTTGGGAAACATACCCAATGGGTCCAGCTTGGATTTTTTAAAACCTTTCCTAGATGGGGTTTTAACGATTTCAAATGGTCAATTTGGGGCCGATTTGCGCATTTCCGGGTCTTTGTATAAACCCAAAATGCAAGGATTGCTCAAAACCAATGAATTTAAAGTGGGGGTTGATTATTTAGGAACCCAATACAAAGTGGGGGGGATTTTCAAAATTACGGATGAGGGACTATTTACTTTCCGGCCTCAAAAATTTGTAGATCCAAGTACGGGAAATTTTGCATGGTTGAAATTGGCCATTACCCACGATGGTTTTAAAGATTTTGCCATCGATTTGCGTCTTGATAGCATCAAAAATATGCGGGTTTTGTCGACTACCGAGAGCATGAATAATTTGTTTTACGGTAACGCGTGGGCCGATGGAAGTGCACACGTGTATGGATTATTTTCGGAAATTGATATGGATATCGATTTGACTACCCGTGAAAAAACTAAGGTTTCTATCCAATATCCCGAAGTAGAACAAAACAATGTGGTAGGATCGATTGTGTTTGTGAACAAGAAAACTGGAGCTCAAAAAAATAAAGGAAGCAAAGCAAATGAGCGTGTTGAGCCCGATGCAATTGGACAAATTAGCTTAAATATCACTGCCACCCCACAAGCCGAAGTGCAATTTGTAATCGATAAACGCTTGGGTGATATCATCAAAGGGTACGGCGATGGAGGTATACGCTTAGTTTATGGCCGAGACGAAAAGTTATATCTCTATGGGCGTTATATCATTGACCGAGGTGAATATGCCTTTTCATTACCAGGAGTGAATTTACTCAAGAAAATCACGGTGAATAAGGGAGGTAGCATCCGCTGGGATGGCGACCCATTTAATGCAGAAGTAGATTTACAAGGTTCATTTGAGAAGAAAATTTCACCGTCTACCTTAATGGTTTCTAGCTCAAGTTCTGGGGGAAGTTATCCTACAACCACATTTGTGAGCATTTTGAGTATGAAAGGAAATTTGTTCGCGCCTATTATTTCGTTCGATTTACAAGCCCCTGATTTAAGTTCCATTACTGGAGCTACTGGGTCGGAGATCAATTCGGTATTGCAAAGGATTAGGGCGAATAAAGACGAAACGATGAGACAATCTATTTCCTTGCTTTTGTTCGGGAATTTCTTGCCGCCTGCCTTAACAGGAGCCTCTGCTCCAACTAGCAGTTCCTTTAGCAGCGCGGGTTTTGCAGGCAACAGTATTTCAACGCTCGCAAGTAGTGTGGTTAATGATTTGTTCTCAAAATATGGTATACCTACACGTATTCAAGTAAATATTGATGACGTGAGAAATGCAACAGGGAATAGCAATACCCAACTTTTTGTGAATAGCGAATGGTTTTTATCGGAACGATTGCGATTGGATTTGAATTACGACCCAACTGTGGCGGTTTTAGTAAACAGCGTGGCGGTGCCGTTGAATTTTAATTTAGAATATAAAACCAGAGATGAAAACTGGAGGTTAAAGGCCTTTTCAAGATCGAACAACCTTATTTTACAGCAGAATACGGCAACTACCACAAATGGTGTTTCTGGGAATACAATTGGTACCGGAGTGCTTTACCGACGCGAATTTGATACTTTCAAGCGGAAAAAAGAGACAACTTCCCCCCAATAAAACAAGATTTAACCGAAATTTTAAGAGCTTGGGCCAAATAAAAGAGGGGCATCTTAAATTAACTATCTTTGTACTTGTGAATTTGAGAGTCCTATTAAGAGAAACCCTGCGAATGTCGTACCAAGCGGTTCGATTAAATAAATTGCGAAGTTTACTCTCTGTTTTAGGAATTAGTATTGGAATTTTTTGCGTTGTTTCGGTGTATGCTTTGGTGCATTCGTTAGAAACCAGTTTGAACAACCAATTCAATAAATTGGGTTCTGATGTAGTCTTTGTTCAAAAGTGGCCCTGGGACGATTTTGGCAATAATTATCCCTGGTGGACCTATTTAAAGAGGCCCCAATCAAGTCCCGAAGATGCGCGTTTTCTAGCAAAAAAATTACCCCCTAAATTAGTCAGTGCCACTGCATATATTTTTAAGGCAAATTTTGATTTACAAGCGGGGGATAAAAATGCGAAAGCTATCACGGTAAACTGTGTTTCGCATAAATACCCAGATATTCAACCCATTGATCTCGAAAATGGCCGCTTTTTCACGGAAGAAGAGGCTAGGGGGGCAAGACCCGTAGCGGTTATTGGCAATACGATCGCGTTAGAATTATGGGGAACTACTCAAGTTCTTGGGCGTAAAATGCGGATTAAAAATAACGATGTAATCGTAGTAGGCGTTTGCGAGTTTCAAGGTAGTAACATGATTGGAGCTAGCAATGACAATGCCGTATACGTTCCTGAGCAATGGGGTCAGAATTTAATTTCCTATCGCAATGCCAATGATGCCCAAGTTTTGTTGAAAGCAGCTCCAGGAGTTTCTTTAGAGCAATTGCAATTTGAGGCCCGCAGATTGATGCGTCAAGTACGACGTTTAAAGCCTAATGAAAAGGACGATTTTGCAGTGAACAAAATGTCGATGATTACCGAAGCTATCAGTACTTTATTCATTCAAATTAGAAGGATAGGAGTGATAATTGGTGGTTTTGCCATGTTGGTGGGATGTTTTGGAGTAGCTAATATCATGTTTGTTTCTGTTAAGGAACGAACTCGTGAAATTGGCATTCAGAAAGCCTTGGGAGCTAAGAATTTTGCAATAAGTACGCAATTTCTCATGGAAAGTATTTGGCTAAGTATCGCGGGTGGTTTTATTGGTTTGCTGGCTGTTCAAGGCGTTTTATGGCTTTTGGGAATTGTTTTAAAACAACAAATGGGTAATGATATTGTGCTTTCTTTGAGTGCAGAAGACACGTTCTTAGGGGTTATTACCTCAGTTATCGTGGGCTTAATAGCAGGGTTCATACCCGCTCGTAGCGCTGCCAAATTGAATCCGGTTGAGGCCATACGTTCAAGTTGATTTTAACAAGCACGGTACCAATCATTCTGTTGTGAAGGAAGTTTGTAGGACTTTTTTTTAGGTATTTCTTTCTTTCGTTGTTTATGATTAATTTTGTTCAATGGAGTTATCAGGAAAAATTGTACAAATTTTAGAAAAGCAGACAGGAGAAGGGAAAAACGGTCCTTGGGAAAAGCAGGATTACGTAATCGAAATCCCAGGGCAATATCCTAAAAAAGTATGCTTCAATATTTGGGGCGCTAAAATTGCGCAATTCAACATTCAAAACGGTGAATTCATTACAATTGGAATTGACTTGGAAAGTAGAGAATATAATGGTCGCTGGTATACCGATGTAAGAGCTTGGAAAGTAGATCGTCCTGGTGCCAATGCAGCGGGTAATGCAGCCCCTCCTAGTACGGAAAGTGGTGATCCTTTCGCCAATACGGCGCAGGTAGAAGATCCGTTCTCTTCAGGTTCTAGTTCTTCTGATGGGGCAGATGATCTGCCCTTCTAAAAAAAGATTTTTATCGACGCACCACTTTTTGGTGCGTTTTTGCGTCTATAAAACCAAAACTAAAGTATGATGAAATTTAAACCCTTCGGTCTGTTTGTATTCTTAAGCACCTTATCGCTTGCAAGCTCAGTGTCGGCTGCCGACTTTTATGTTGACGCGGCGACAGGAGACAATACAAACTCAGGTAGTTCCGTAGCTCCATTTAAAACAATTCAATATGCCATGACCGTTGTTTCGGATAACGACAAGGTATATATTGCAGGCGGCGATTATTCGGCCGATTCTGTAGCAATTAATAAAAATTTAGGCTTTTACCTAAACGGTACCGTGAAGGTGGGTATTCTCAGAATGTGTAAGTCTGGTGTATTGTTGAGTATCAACGAAAACTCATCAGGCCAATTAGACATTTCCGGGAAACTCTATCTCGATAGCGGTAATATTTTGGCAAATAACACCAACAGAAAACTCCGCTTATTAGATGGTGCAAAACAATTGAATGGTTCTGTAAAATCTTTCATTGATGGAGGATATTCCTTTCAATATGTAGCCAATACAAGTGCCAGTTTTACCTACCATATTGGAAATAATAAGGATTATCGGCCCATATATTTGGCAGGGATGACACGTTCCACTATTGGTGCTGAAGATTACTATGCAGAGTTTCAACCGCTATCGGGCTTATTGGTAAATTCAAGTTTTGATGCTACAACCCGGAACATTTCTATATTAAACCGATGGTTTTTAAGCAAAACCAATAACTCGGTAACCACAACCAATATTCAATTGCGTTTTTATTACGACAATACAACCAATGACGATCAAGTTTATGAAGCTTCTCAATTGCAAATATTGCGATCAGTTGCTTCCGCACCTTGGGTGGTATTGAATAAGGGGGGATCTGCGGATCGCGTGGGTTCAATCACTACAGGGGTAATGGCATCCGGTGATTTAGGGCACTTCGTTTTAGGTAATTTTAAAGGAGGAGCCAATTACCAAGGAGGAATTAATACCTTGGGGAATACTACAGATCCTTTTATCAAAATTGTTCGTTTAGAAAGCAAGAAATGCGAGGAAGATACCCTTAAATTTAAGGCAATTGTTAAAAATGTTGTGGTCGGTACGGATTATTTTACTTGGACATTTGGCGATCAAAGTGCATATACATCAGTGGGATACACGAAATATAATAATACCACAGTACCTACGTTTCCAACAATGCCAGATACGCTTGCGTTTCACGTATACCGGGTAGCTGGTAGCTTCATAGCCAGTGTAGAAGTAGAAAGGGTTTTGAACTCGAAAAAAGATAAAACCAATTTACCCATTAGCATTTTTATAAATCCTGAAACCAATACCGATGGCGGTAAATGGTTGAGTTATGAGAGCTATCCCAACAAAGGATTAGATACCGTTAGTAACTTGTTTGTTTGTCAAGGACAAATGTTTTGGGTTGTAGATAAGTACTCAATTAGCCGCGAATTATCACCCGCCAAAATAACCGAATCTTTATATTCATCAAAGTTTGAAATTGATGGACTTTTGCCCGCATTCGATAGCACCTTTATACCTCCCAAAGCAGCCTTAGATACGTTTAAAACTGCGATAAACGCTTCAGGACCTTATACGGTAAGAGTTACACGAACCACCAACAAAGGTTGTGTTGCCTCAGAGAAAATGGATATTCGTATTTTTAGCAATCCAGGTCCCTTGCTCGACTTTACACCTAAATGCGAAACGCCTCCATTAACTACGATAAACCCAATAAATAATACCCCAGACCCCGAGCCTGATAACAAGGTGGTAAGTTGGGATTGGCATTACAGAGGCGTTTCTGTTATCAATCAAAAGGTAAATAAAAATTATATTTTTACAGGCGCCGATCCAACTCCTAATATGGTTAAATTGGTTGTTCGAACTAACAAAGGATGTGTGGATTCTACAGAAATGGATGTTACCGTTTACCCCAAACCTATTGTAAACAAAGCCAATTTCCGAAATGTATGTTTCGGAGAAACCACCGAATACGATCCAGATCCATTCGCGGTAATTAATTATGGGGGAAGTATCGAACATTACATTTGGTATTTTGATCTTGATAGCATTCAATTGAAACCAGATTCTAATCGCTATACTACCTATACCTATGGCCGCCCAGATTTATATCGTGTAAGATTGAAATTAGTTTCAGATAAGAACTGTGTGACCAACTTAGATACCAATTTACGTATTCATCCGCGTCCGCAACCCGAGTTTCAAACTCAAAGTATGTGTTTTGGAGATACTACTCGCTTCCGTCGCGTGCTCAAAAGATACCCAATCGAAGACAGTATGTATTATCGTTGGTATATCAACTATGAATTTGTGAAGCAAGACACTGCACTCAAATATTATTTTAACAGTCCAGGTATTTACAATGTTTCCTTAGTGGGAGAATCTTTAGTGGGTTGTTCCGATTCGGCAATTGGTATAGTTCGTTCTTTTCCTGTGCCTAATCCTACATTAGGCCTGAATCAAAGCGTGTTGGGCAATGATACCTTCCAATGTTTGAATGCCAATCGCTATACCTTAGACTATAATTTTGGTTTAGACTTATACGATACTTTAGATAATTCGATATTAGAATTTGGGGATTCTACTTTTGAAAGTCCAGCTACTACTACCGTCTATCGTTATAATAAAGCAGATACCTTTACATTAAAACTAAGGGTTGAAAATATCAATGGTTGTGCCGACAGTGTCTATCAGACCGTCGTAGTTTGGCCCTCTCCAATTGCCGATTTTAGTTTTGAAGGAATTTGTATGCCAGACTCTGTAACTTTTGTGGATACGAGCAGTACTTCCGAATATCCTATCGCAAATCGTTATTGGGATTTTGGTGACGCTTCTGTGGATACAGGTTCGGTATTTATTAAACACCCTTATCCAAATTCGGGTCCTTATACGGTACAACTTATCGTAGAATCTGCATTAGGGTGCACGGATACCACCACTAAGTTATTGGACTCCTTGGTTGATAAGCCTATAACGAATTGGGCACTTATTAGAGGATCTATGCCAATTTGTAGTAGTGATTCAGTAGTTTTTGAAGCTCAAGGAGGCGATTCCTTGGTTTGGAGTATCGATGGCGATACAAGCGCCCAAAAGGCATTCAAAACCAGTGGAACCTATTATTTCACTGCAATTAACAAAGGGCTGTGTTCTTCAACAGATTCGGTTCAAGTATTTGCCTATACTCCAACCGATATCATAACCAACCCCGACACGGTTATATACAGAGGACGTCAAGTTAATCTGTACGTTAAAAATGCAGCATTCAATATCAAATGGAGTCCAACGGAGTTTTTGATGGGAGATTCTTCTAAAACAACGGTAAAAACAGCGCAGTTAATCGATAGTATCCGTTTCTATGTCACGGCTTTAGATTCTAACGGTTGTCCAGATATGGATTCGGTAACCATTAAAATCATAGATCCTCCATTGGTGAAAATTCCAAATATCATTACGCCTAATGGCGATGAAGAAAATCAAACATGGAATTTGATAGACATCCCAGATTTGTTCTTATATAATATCGTAATTTCAGACAGACAGGGCAAGAGGGTTTACGAGTCTGAGAATTATAAAAACGATTGGGCTGCCACCGATATGAATGGTATCGATTTACCGAATGGGGTCTATTTCTATCACATGAAAAACCGCCAAACGAATCAATTATACAGAGGCTACATCCAAGTAATACGCTAGAAAAATGAAAAAAATCACCATTACATTGCTCATAGTAAGCCAGTTGTTTCAAACAACTTGGGCGCAAATGGGTGCACGCATAGATCAATTTTATTTGGATCGTTCCATATTAATCCCGGCAGCTGTTGCACACACGGAAGAGGGTTATTTTAGCACCTATTACAATAAATTGTTTATAGATGTTCCAGGAGCCCCTCAACATACCAGTATCAATGGTGCCATGCCTGGACCTAACGGGAATACGGCTTTTGGCATATTTTACATGAAAGAAAACATTGCATTTTCTGAAATGCATAATGCCTATGCTACTTACGCTTATGCATTTAATTTAGGTTCTGAAACTAAATTGAGTCTTGGAGTAAGCGCAGGTGTACTAAGTCAAAATTTTGATGCTTCGAAAGCAGTATATTACGATGAAAATGATGCTAAAATTACCGCACTCATGTTCAGTGCCCCTGTAGTACGTGCTGATTTAAGAGCGTCGATGTATGTTTCTGCTCCCAAATGGTATTCTGGATTGTCTGTTACAAGACTTCCAGAACCCCGATTTGACTATTCCTATTATAATTATGCGGCGAGTTATGATTTGCAATCTCAAGCTAATTTTCTTCTAGGATTTAACTTGCCTGTAGATGATAACTTTAAATTACAACCTGCTGTTAATCTTGGAACTTACAATTGGGATTACATGTATTTTCAAGCCAATGTAAATCTTGAATTCAAAGAGAAAGTTTGGTTGGGTTTGGGGATCAATAATATTTGGCAAGCTGGATTTAATGTAGGGGTAAAACCTCAAGAAAATGTTACCGTTGCCTATTCGTATAAGTTACCAGACGGACCACAAAAAGGCCTTTTGGGCCCAATCCATGAGTTTACCGCAATTATTGGTTTTTCCGCATTGGGTGGAGGTTCTGGGTCCTCATCCGACTCAGATTCAGACTCTGATGGAAATTCAGGGCTTTCTAGCGATAATGATTACGATGGGGAAGGCGTGTCACCTAGTGACAGACCCAAAAAGCAAGTTACCGCCAAACAATATGAAGATATGGAAGCTTTCGGTCTTGGGAACGATTCTAGTGGTATAAATTTACCTCCAATTCCAAAATTAAAACCCGAACCCGGTCATTATCTAGTAACCGGACTCCATGCCACGGAGGAAAAGGCGAATCAGCAAATTAAAGAATTGTATATTAAAAATGTTATTGCCTTTAAATTTTACGATCCTCGTGTAAAATCCTACTATGTTTTTGTTAAGAAATACAGCAACGAAAAAGATGCGAACAAAGGCGAATTTTACTTCGAAGGACAAGTTCCTCGGGTTTGGATCCGCGAAATACGCGAATAATAATTCCTAAATTGATGTTTAACGGAGAGGCTGCTTATGATACAATTAAGCAGCCTCTCTTGCATTTATGCATAATGACGGCTACAGGACCAATGGACTTTGAAGGGGTCTTTGTTGTGTCCAAAAAGGTAAAGTATTGGATATAATAAGATTGTTTGGGTAGGTGTAATTTTAATATCAACTGAGCTGAATTTGCCTACTTGGACTCCTTATTTAGGTGCAGTTAATGCGTATTGAATGATGTTTGCTCCCATTCTCAGCGCTTGTTGCCTAATGGGTTCTGGGTCATTATAAACTTCTGCATCTTCCCATCCGTTCCCTAGGTCGCTCTCGTAATCGTAAAAGCAAACCATACGCTCTTTGTAAACCAGAGCAAACCCTTGAGGCCGTTTTCCTTCATGTTCATGAACCTTAGGAAGTCCATTGGGGAATTTGAAATCTTGATGATAGATGGGATGTGTAAATGGAATTTCTACAAAACTCAATTCGGGAAAAACCTTTTTCATTTCCCTCCGAATAAAATCGTTCATCCCGTAATTATCGCAAATATGAAGAAATCCGCCGGCTATTAAATAGGCCCTTAAATTGCGCGCCTCTTGATCACTAAAAATAACATTCCCGTGTCCGGTCAAAAAGCAATAAGGGTATTTGAAAATATCTTCAGAGCCCACTTCTACAACCTTCTCGGTTTTGTTTATTTGCATATTCAATTCCGAATTGCAAAAAACAGCTAAATTATACAAAGCGGTTTTACTCGAATACCAATCACCTCCGCCATTGTACTTTAAACGAGCGATACTAATGGGCGCTTGTGCGTGAGCTACGGGGGAATTCCCCCAGAAAAAAAGGGATGTAAATATCAATTGTAACCAAGTTGAACGCCGCCACATGTACCCTCTTACATTATACTAAGAAGGAAAATGGCTCCGATAATAATTCGATATATACCAAACCATTTAAACCCATTCTTTTGCACCATTCCTATGAAAAATTTCACCGCAATGGCAGCTGTGATAAAGCTAATTACATTGCCTATAGCGATATCGCTAAGGTTTTCAGCGTTCAATTCTTCCCAGTTTTTCAACACTTTGTAGCCTGCGGCAGCACTCAATGTGGGTATAGCGAGGAAAAAAGAAAATTCAGTTGCCGCTTTTTTACTTAGTTTGCGACCTAATGCCCCCATAATGGTAGCAGCACTCCTTGAAGTTCCCGGTATCATGGCAAAAGTTTGCACAGTTCCAATGATTAAAGCATCCTTTAAGGTAATATCATCGACTTCTTTGGTTCCCTCTGGCAGAATTTTATCGATTACTAAAAGTAAAACACCTACCGCGATCAGCATAATTCCAACTATAGCTGGAGTTTGAAGTAACTGTTCTAAATAATCATCGAATGCCAATCCTAAAATAGCCGCAGGAATAAAACCGATAACCAGTTTTTGATAGAATTGGAACCAGTTTTTTTGAAAAAAGCGCTTCCAATATAAAACGACCACCGATAAAATAGCGCCAAATTGAATAGATATAATATAGGTGTCCATCTGGGCTCCTTTCAAGTTCATCCATTCTGAGAACATCATGAGATGCCCTGTACTGCTAACCGGTAGGTATTCCGTTATGCCCTCAACTACGGATAGTATGAGGTTCTCAATAAAGGTCATTTCTTACGAAAGAAGATGGCGTAAATTCCTAATCCAAAGCCTAAGAGGACCACTACAGGAGCTAAGGTGGTGCGACGGAAATCGTAAATATCACCCGTGGTGCCACTCATTAAAAAAAATCCTACAATAACGATACCGAGACTTGCGGCAATGAGACTGAAGTTTTCTTTTCCAAATACCATTTCCTTAGATGAGGAGGTATTGTTAGACTGATTCTTAATTTTATCTTTCATTAGTATAGATTTTCAATTTTCATTTTGAGGAACTTACGAGTGCTGATCCAAGACGAAACAGCAGCGAGTAAGACTCCAAAAATAGCGATAGAAAGTGAAAAAATACCCAATTGTTTAAAATCGATATGTGCGTTAATGGTTTTTAACATGGGAAACAATTCCGTATTGTTCGGAATTCCCCAAAATACAAGCCAAACACAGAAACCGGCGAATGGAATTCCGGTAAGGGCATGCCGCACAAATTTCCAAATAAAAGGTCTTACAATAAAGCCATTTGTAGCACCTACTAACTGCATGCTTTTTATGGTATGCCGGTTGGCAAAGATTCCAAGTCGTACCGAACTTTGGATTAACACAATCGCCACCAAACACAAAAGAAGCGTGATGCTAGCGGCTGCAACTTGTATTTTTTGTAGATTTTCAGTCATCGATTCCAACCAATTTTGTTGAAAAATAACGTCTTCTACATTTTCTTGTTGTTTGAAATACGCACTTAGTTCGGTAAAGAATTTCGGTTTGGCATATGCCGCTTTGGGGTAAATTTCCAGACTTAAGGGTAAAGATACCGTTTCTACATAACTCATGAAATTGGGGTCGTATTTATCTCCCATTTCTAGCATAGCCTGTTCTTTTGATACAAATTTGGTGGTTTTTACCCAAGGCTTCTTTTGCACTTCCTTTTGAAATTCGCGCACGAAACCCTCGTTTACGTCGTCGTTGAAATAAATATCGATGCTCGTGGTTTCAAGCCAATAATTTCCCAAACCTTGAAAAGCAAGCCAACTCGTAGATAATAGGCCCAACATGAACATCACGGCCGTTAAACTTAAAATACTCGGCAACGCCGACGGTTTTTTGCGTTTTACGCGTTTTTCTTCCATACGAATATTTGCGAAGTTCACAAATAACTAGGGTTAATGAAAAAATAGTTTTCCGCAATACGTACTTTTGTCTAACTCATTATTCAATCTCTGTACCTGCATGCAACTATTAAAACAAATAGACATAAATAAAGTCTTATTCATTGATATCGAGACGGTTCCTGCAACGCCTTCTTACTCGAATCTCGATGAACGTTGGAAAAAACTCTGGGATAAAAAGTCGCAAAGTTTAATTAAAGAAAGTTTTACCGCGTCTGACCTTTACGATAGAGCGGCTATTTATGCAGAATTTGGAAAAATTGTGTGTATCTGTGCGGGTATTTTAACAGGGTATCCCGACAATCCACAATTGCGATTAAAGTCATTTGCAGGTCATAATGAAAAAAAATTGCTGCAAGAGTTTGCCGATTTGTTGAGGGGATATTTCAGTACCCCCAACTCTAGACTTTGTGCTCACAATGGAAAGGAATTTGATTTCCCCTATCTATCCAGACGCATGCTGATAAATGGCGTTCAGTTACCCGTAATGTTAGATAATGCCGGAAAAAAGCCTTGGGAAATCAATCATTTAGATACCATGGAGATTTGGAAGATGGGCGATTTTAAAAGCTTTACATCTTTAGACTTACTTGCTGCAGTATTCGATATCCCTACTCCAAAGGATGATATAGATGGCAGTATGGTGGCCGATGTTTATTATCAAGAAAAAGATTTAAATCGGATTGTTCATTATTGTCTTAAAGATGTTGTTACCCTTACACAGGTCTTTTTAAAGTTGATGAACCAATCAGTTATACCCGAGAATGGAATCCACTATCCCGAGTTGGGCAACGAAAACACGCCATAACATGTCTATTTTTCATATATTTGTGTTATGATTAAAAAGCTTTTCACTTTTGGGGTATTCCTGCTTGTTTGTTTAATAGCTTTTGGAGCTGAACCCACAACAGCACCATCTAATGGCAGGGCAGGGTCTATTCAATGTGATAAAGCAACCATTTCATGGACCAATGGAAATGGGGGGTGGAGAATGGTAGTGGTAAAAAAAGGGAGTCCCGTAGATGGTTTGCCCGTCGATGGTACCAGTTATACATCGTTTAATACATTCACAGCGGGAGATGAAATTGGAACCGGTAACTACGTTTGCTTCAATAACATCACCAATAATTTTGAACTAAAAGGCTTGCAAACCAAAACCCGATACTATGTCGCGATTATTGAACACGATGGTGCGGGAAGTATCGATTATCTCACCAGTAAATACGATACCTTTTCTTTTGTAACTCAAAGTTTAGATCTGGATTTTGAATTTACTGTGGATGATACCTGTGACCGCACCAATCTGGTTACATTTACCAATAAATCAACCGCCACTTTTTCCGGTATTACGTACACATGGATTTTAAAGGACGGCAACGATAAACAGGGGAAGGATATCACACATACCTACTTAGAAGGTGGCAACTATCAGGTTACTTTGGTAGCATCTCCTAGCTTTGGTTGTGTAGATAATTACACCAATCTAAACGCAGTTCGCATCATTCCCAGACCGGTGAGTAAACCCATTGAGATGAATGGTCAGGTTCAGCAATGTTTGGAAGGAAATATTTTCAGGTTTTCAGACGTAACGACCATCAAGAATTTGCCTAAAATGGCATATGTTCGAACTTGGTTCTTTTCCTCAAATGACTCCTCCACCATTCCAAGGCCCGTAAAATCTTATACCAAAGCAGGTACTTATCGAATTGGATATAAAAGTGAAACATTTTTTGATAACCAGCCTACTGGTTGTACCGATACTACCTCTTTAATTATCGAGGTAATTCCAAGCCCCTCCAGTGGTATTGATATTAACGATTCTATTCAATGTTTGAATGGCAATAGCTTTGTCTTCGATAATACATTCCCTGGACTGGTGTCTTTTTCTTGGGATCTAGGAGATGGAACTGTTTCAACGAATAAATCAATTACCCACAGCTATACCTCTCAAGGTCCTTATCGGATTATTCACGAAGCGGAAAGCAGTATCGGTTGTAAGTCCAAAGACACCGTAAT
Source organism: Bacteroidia bacterium (assembly GCA_965655465.1). Taxonomy (GTDB): domain Bacteria; phylum Bacteroidota; class Bacteroidia; order NS11-12g; family UBA955; genus VMCP01. The sequence continues at coordinate 64,541 of CBFHGY010000001.1, forward strand.
GGTTTACGTTAAACCAAATGTTACGGCTTCATTCACAGGTCTGCCTTCTCAGGTATGTGAAGATGGACCCGCTATTCCTTTAGTTCCCAATAACCCCAACGGCATTTTTAGTGCAAGTTCTGGAACCTTCAGTGGAAGCAATTACCTTCCTGGACCAGCAGGTAATCATAAAGTTAAATTTGTGGTGCTAGATTCATTTTGCCCAGATTCAGTAACTTCTGATATTTTAATCGTTTTAAGACCTCAATTCAGCCTTGGAAGAGATACGACCCTTTGTGATGGAAATTATATGGATTTATTTGTAGGGGCAACAGGTGCATTAACATGGGAAGACGGCACTTCTACAAATCCCAGAACCTTATTTTTGGAAGGAAAATATTGGGCTACCGTCAATAATAACGGGTGCTCTTGGACAGATACCATTCTAATTCAGGAAGCATTAACGCCCCAAGCTATATTGCCCGGTGATACGTTTATTTGTAAAGGTTCTCTATTGCGTTTGGTTCAAAAATGGCCAGGAGCTAATATCACATGGAGTACAGGTGTTGTGGATACGGTAATTTATATAACCGAACCAGGTACCTACAGTGTAACGGTTTCCAATGCATGTGGTACAGCAAGCGACGATATGACCTTGCGAGTTTCAGACGGTTTTTGCGATATTTTCCCCCCTACAGCCTTTACCCCAAATGGAGATGGTAGGAACGATTATTTTGAAATCATTGGTCGAGACGTAGATGCATTAACCCTGCAGATTTTTAACCGATGGGGCGAACTTATTTTTGATTCAGAACGCAGTGGTGATTTCAAATGGTACGGCGATGCAAATGGACAGCCATGTATGCAAGGTAATTATCCCTACATCTATCGTTATGAACAAAAAGTAGGCGATCGTGTGCGAAGAACCACGTACAAAGGGGCTGTGTATTTGTTGCGTTAATTCGTACATAAGTTTTTTCTTTTATTCCTTTAGGAAGTCCGTAAATTTGCGGTGATGAATCACCAACTTTTGGAGCAAGCCAAACAGCTCGGTCTGTTAGAAGAAGAGTATCAAAAAATCTGCGAAATCCTCAATAGAGAACCCAACTTTACAGAATTGTCCATCTTTTCTGTAATGTGGAGCGAACATTGCAGCTATAAAAATTCGATTGTATGGCTTAAAACCTTGCCTAAAGAAGGATCTAAAATGCTTGCCGAAGCCGGTGAAGAAAATGCAGGTCTCGTAGATATTGGTGAGGGATTAGCTTGTTGTTTTAAAATTGAAAGTCATAATCATCCTAGCGCTATAGAACCGTATCAGGGGGCAGCTACGGGTGTTGGAGGAATTAATAGAGATATCTTCTCAATGGGCGCTCGTCCTATTGCACAACTCAATTCTTTGCGGTTTGGCAATATAAACACCGAAAGAACCAAATGGCTGGTGAAAGGTGTAGTAAAAGGTATTGGCGATTATGGAAATGCCTTTGGCATTCCAACAGTAGGAGGGGAAGTATATTTCGACGATTGTTATGAACAAAACATTCTGGTAAATGCCATGAGTGTGGGAATCGTTGAAGTGGGAAAAAGTATTTCAGCCGGTGCTGGAGATCCCGGAAATCCTGTTTATATATTTGGTTCTGCAACTGGAAAAGATGGTATCCATGGTGCCGCATTTGCGAGCAAGGATATGTCGGAAGATTCCATTAACGACTTACCAAGTGTGCAAGTGGGAGATCCCTTCTGGGAGAAATTAATCCTAGAAGCCAGTATGGATTTAATCGCAGCAGATGTTGTTATTGGTATGCAAGACATGGGTGCGGCAGGCATTACCTGCAGTACAAGTGAAATGAGTGCTAAAACCGATGTTGGAATGGACATTCATTTGGATAAGGTGCCTATGCGCCAACCCGACATGAAAGGATGGGAATTGTTGCTTAGCGAAAGCCAAGAGCGTATGCTTGTAATCGTTCCTAAAGGCAAAGAAGCTATCGCGGAGGGAATCTTCCAAAAATGGGATTTAACCTATGCCCATATCGGACAAGTAACCGATTCAAAGCGGGTTCGATACTACATGCACGGAGAACTTGAAGCCGATATACCGGCAGAATCTCTGGTCTTGGGTGGAGGGGCTCCTGTTTATCGCAGAACTTGGAAAGAACCGGAATATTTAAAGGAAATTGAAGCCTTCAACATTGACAATGTCTCCGATATTTCCCTAGAAGAAGCCAAGCAATATGCCTTAGATTTGGCAAGTTTGCCCAATATTGCCAGCAAACGTTGGGTATTTCAACAATACGATTCAATGGTGGGCACCATCAACCAGTCAACCAATTTACCCAGCGATGCCTCTGTAGTTAAAATCCGTAATTCTGAGAAAAGTTTAGCATTAACGGTTGATTGCAATAGCCGTTACGTTTATGCCGATCCTAATAAAGGTGCACAAATTGCAGTTGCAGAAGCAGCTCGCAACATCCGTTGCAGCGGTGGTGTTCCAACAGCCATTACCAATTGTTTGAATTTCGGAAACCCTTACAACGAGGAGGTATATTTTCAGTTTAAATCGGCAATTGAAGGAATGGGCACAGCATGTAAAGCATTTGACACCCCGGTAACCGGTGGTAATGTGAGTTTTTACAATCAAAGCACTAACGGACAAGCCGTGTACCCAACTCCAACAATTGGAATGGTTGGAATTATTGACAAGTCCGAGCATATAATGAGCATGAATTTCAAATCCGCGGGTGATGCGATTATTCTTTTGGGAAGCTCAAAGAACGATATTGGAAGTTCTCAATATGCAGCGAAATTGAGGGATATCAAATACTCGAACTGTCCAGATTTTGATCTCCAAGATGAACTGAAATTACATGATTTATTGGAAGTAATCAGCAGAAATACATTGGCCAACAGCGTTCACGATATTTCAGAAGGCGGCTTGTTTATTGCATGTTTGGAAAGCGGTATATCCGGAGCATTAGGGTTTGATATTTGCACTCCCAAAGAGCTGCGTTTAGATGCAGCACTCTTTGGTGAAAATCAAAGCCGAGCATTGGTTTCTGTAAGTGCCGATAAGGTAACTGAAATGATGAAGCACGCCCAATCAATAGGTGTTGAAGCATTGCATATAGGAACCGTTACGGAGTCTGAAATTACCGTTAACGGTATGGTATGGTCGCATATCGATGCATTTGCAAAACCATATGAAAATGCGATTGCCGATATTTTAGAAGCCTAAAATATTTGCAAAAAACGTAAATCTAGGTATCCATAAAAATCCTCTAGGATTTTTTCGTTAAATTTACAACATGCATTTTGTACGTTTGTCGTCATTGACTGGATTTTTTGTGCTATTGGCTGCGTATTTGAATACCGCAAAGGCTCAAGCCATAGATCAAGAATATGCGGAATCACAGGGACAAGAAATTTCCATATCAGTGGGAGATACCCTCGTTTTGGGTAAGCCTAATTCAGATTTGGTATTTGCTTTTTTAGACATTTTTAAAAAAACGCGCTGGGATCCAAGCCCATTACCTCAGGATGAATTTACGTTAAAGTATAAAACCTATGATTCTTCAACCGGTAATGGATTTTACCGTTATTTCTTCCGTGGTGATTTTGATGCTGCTGAATTGCCCGCTCGATATGAAGGTGAAAAATTTGTCATCAAAGGCCTAGAGGTAGTGAAAAGAGAAAAGGATGGCACCCCAATGGATGTCCTTTATCTCGAAACCCAAGATCCCAATACAATTATCATGGTGGATGTCGTTAATGCAGCTCAGTTTGGAGAACTCCTGACGGTTTTACCTGCTATTAATTCTAAACATCATGATAGATAACGCCGGGATTTTAAATGCATTGAATTTGTATGCAAAACTTGCTGAATTGCATAATGAGAATGCGTTTAAAATTCGTGCGTATTCTTCAGCTGCTTTTAATCTAAAGAAAATCAAAGAACCCTTTTCCCAAATGTCCGATGCTGATTTACTCAGTATCCCTGGTGTTGGCAAAGGTGTAGTAGATAGCATTAGGGAGTTGACACAAACCAACGAAATGAAGGCTTTGCAAGATTTAATGCAAATCACGCCAGCTGGAATCGTAGAAATTCTTCAAATTAAAGGGTTGGGTCCCAAGAAAGTAGCCGTCATCTGGAATTCGCTCGGCATCGATTCTGTAGGGGATTTATTAGACGCTTGCAGGCAAAATCGATTGGTTGAGCTCAAGGGATTTGGATTGAAAACCCAAGCCGAAATTGTTCGAAATATAGAATTTTCTTTAAGTAATCAAGGACAATGGCATTATGCCCGTTTGTGGGAGCCTGCCACCGAGTTTCTAGAATCCTTAAAAAAAGAATTTCCAGAAGCACGAATATCCTTTACAGGTAATTTTCGAAGAGCTGCCATAGTACTGGATAATATAGAATTAATCTGTGATATCGAGCCCGAATGGGTTGCCGATTTCTGTGAAAACCACAATATTCCTGCAGATCTAATAGATACGGAGATTCATGCAATTTTAAATGGTCAATTTCCATTGATTATTATGTGTACAGATTCCGATGCTTTCGAACGCGAACTGTTTGAAACAACTGGAAATATCGAACATTTAAAAAGAATTGAATACAAACGATCCGATTCCTTTACAGATGAAATCAACTATTATCAATCTAAAGGCTTGTCTTGGATTCCTCCGGAACAAAGAGAAGGAAAAAATGAACTGGATTCCGATTTTCCTAAGGCTGATTGGATCGAATTTTGGCAATTGAAAGGCGTTCTGCACAACCATACGACCTATTCAGATGGACTCAACAGTTTGAGGGAAATGGCAGAATATGCAAAACAGCAGAAATACGAATACTTGGGAATCTGTGATCACTCGCAAAGTGCAGGCTATGCGGGTGGACTTAAACCAGATACGCTCCTCGCGCAATGTGCAGAAATAGATCGGTTAAATGAAGAATTAGCCCCTTTCAAAATTTTCAAAGGTGTGGAAAGCGATATATTGTCCGATGGCAGTTTGGACTATGAATTTGAAATACTCAAGCAATTAGACTTCGTTGTCGCATCAGTCCATAGTGGGTTAAGTATGGATCAAGACAAAGCACATATGCGGTTGATTCGGGCAATTGAAAATCCGTATACCACTATTTTAGGTCATCCAACAGGTCGACTTCTGTTGATGCGTAACGGATATCCCATCGATCATGCTTATATCATAGATGCCTGTGCGGCGAATGGCGTATGTATCGAATTAAATGCACACCCATATCGCTTGGATATCGATTGGACCTGGATACATTACGCTCAACAAAAGAATGTTTGGGTCAGTATCAATCCCGATGCACATGAAAAACAGGGGTATCACGATATGTTCTTTGGCACTTTAGCGGCTCGTAAGGGCGGATTGTTAACTCGAAATACGTTAAATGCCCTTAATTTGGATGATTTTGAACGGTTTTTATCCGATAGAAAGTCCATTTTAATATCTAATTAAAATAGAAGGTCCCATGAAGCGTGTCTTAATTATTCGATTCAGTTCAATAGGAGATATCGTTTTATGCAGTCCGGTTTTGCGAAATTTGAAAAACAAATTTCCAGATTTGAAAATCGATGTGCTTACCAAAAAGGAATTTGCCTTTGTATGGGAAGGCAATCCGTATATAGAAAACATTTTAAAATGGGGTGATCTCGAAGATACTTCAATATGGAAGCAAGCAACTTATGATGTAATCTTGGATTTGCATAATAATATCCGTTCTCTTAGAGTTAAAATGACTCGATGGGATTGTCCTTCAATTGCCTTAGACAAGCAAAATTTCAGAAAAATGCTTTTGGTAGCATTTAAAAAACCGGTATTCAAAATCAAATCGATTGTGGAACGGTATGCGGATATGCTGAACATGTTAGGTATAGAAGACGATCAATTAGGATTGGACTTTTATGGGGTGCAGGAATTCGAAGAGAATACTAATTTATCCAAAGGGCTCGCAAATTTACCCGAAACGTATTCCGCAATTGCCTTAGGCGGCTCTTTTGCTACCAAACAAATTCCATTAAAAACGTATCGGCGTTTTTTTACTTCAGCGGGAGCGAAAGGTCCCTATATATTACTCGGGGGAAATGGAGACAAGGCTACCGCGGATGCCTTGACTGAAGAGTTTCCCGCTAAATGTATAAATCTCACCGGGAAATTAACCTTAGGGCAATCTGCTTGGGTTGTGAAAAACGCTCAGGTTCTGTGTTCAGGAGATACGGGTTTGGCCCATATTGGTGCCGCTTTGGGTGTGCCAATTTTATGGATTTGGGGTAATACAACTCCTGAATTTGGCATGTTATCGCCGGTAAAACCCAATAAAGGAGCTATCATTTCAATGGAAATTTCCAATCTCAAGTGCAGGCCCTGTTCCAAACTAGGATACCCGGAATGTCCGAAAAAACACTTTCAATGTATGGACCATCCACCTCAACTTTGGCTCGAAAATTTGGAAAAATTAAGCGGAAGCGTATAAGGGTAATGCGATTGAATGTTTTTTTATGTAATTTCGCGACCTTATATAAATTAAACCGAGAATCGTATTCTGATGAAAAGCAATAAATCACTCGTTATTTTTTCCGTCATTTTGGCGTTGGCATCCCTTTTTCAGCTGTCATTTACCTTTCAAGCCAAGAGCTTTGAAAAAGAGGCAATGGAATTTGCCAAAAAGAAGTCGGCCCAAAACGGAGCCAATGAAAAAGATTTTTACCGTCGTTACATCGATAGCTTAGGTAACAAAGACTATTACAGTTTTTTAGGGATGGTATCCTATACCTACTACGAATGTAAACAACGCGAACTGAACCTCGGTTTGGACTTGCGTGGAGGTATGAACGTAATCTTAGAAGTTGAAAAAGATGCCATCATTAAAGTATTGGCAAATGATCCTAGTGACGCAGATTTATTAAAGTCGCTAGAGATGGCAAACAAAGAGGTAAGAGAACAAGGTACCGAATATGTGTCTGCGTTTGTTAAAGCATTCAAACAGCAAGCAAAAGATCGTAATTTGGCCGTTTTATTTGTTAAAGGAAATAATTCTCAAATTCAGGCAACTAGCCAAGAAGTTGAAGTGGTTAACTACTTGAAATCAAGCATTACCACGGCCGTTTCGAACGTAAAATCAGTGGTTGAAAAACGTATCAACCAAGCCAATGTTACGCAACCAATTGTTCAAGAAATTGATGGGGGACGTATAAGTGTAGAACTTCCGGGGGTAGATAATCCACGCCGTATGGAAGAATTGGTTGAAAAGAGTGCCAAATTGGAATTCTATGAAGTAATCAGTGGCACAGAAGCTACTCGAGTTTTGAATTCACTTGCTAACAATGCAATTGGAGTTGAAAGCGATAGCATCGCTAATGATTCTAACGCAACCCCCACACGCATTTCTGCTGTTGGTCGCATATTAAAACCTTTCGGTAATGGTCAAGGTTCTGCAAGTGCATTGGTGAGTGCCGCCGATCGTAAATTGTTAGACGACCTTTTGGCCAAAGAAGAGTATGTAAATATTTTAGGTCCTTCGGTTAAAGTAGCGTATAGTGCAAAACCGGCCGATGTTGATGCCAATGGCAAAGAGGTCGTAAACTCTAGTGACTATTTGGTGTACTTTTTACGTAAAGATAGAGACGGAAGTGCCGCTTTAGCTTCAGACGATGAAAACATTATTGAAGATGCTCGTGAAAACACGAATCAAGTTGGTCAAATTGAAGTAACCATGCAAATGACACCAGCTGCAGCCTCTCGTTGGGCACAAGTAACTGGTGCCAACGTTGGAAACTTCATTGCCATCGTTTTAGATAATCGCGTTTATTCTGCACCTGTGGTAAATCAAAAGATTTCGGGTGGTAATTCTCAAATTTCAGGAAATTTTGATATCCGTGAAGCTCAAGATTTAGCCAACGTTTTAAAAGCAGGTAAACTTCCTGCTCCTGCTGTAATCGTTGCGAGTGAGGTAGTTGGTCCTTCCTTAGGTCAAGCATCTATCGATAGAGGTTTGAATTCACTGCTAATTGGATTCTTATCCGTTGTGGTTTTCATGATTTTATACTACAACCGTGCAGGTTGGATTTCGGTAGTTGCCGTTCTGGGTAACGTATATTTAATAATGGGTGTATTGTCGAGCTTAGGTGCGGCATTAACCCTTCCAGGTATAGCCGGTATTATCCTTACCGTGGGTATGGCTGTAGACGCGAACGTACTTATTTACGAACGTATCAAAGATGAATTAGCCGCTGGTAAAGGGTTAAAAGCCGCTATTGAATTAGGTTTCAAGCATGCATTAAGTGCCATTATCGATTCAAACATCACTACGCTTTTAGCAGGTATCATTCTTACCTTCTCTGGTGCGGGCCCAGCTTATGGTTTTGCTATCATTCTGGTAATTGGTATTTTCAGTTCAATGTTTACCGCTTTGTTCATCACTCGTTGGTTGCTAGAGAGTCGTGTTTCTAAGGGCAAAGAAATTACATTTGATACTTCTTGGAATCGCAATTTCTTGAAAAATAAGAACTACGATTTCGTAAGCAATCGTAAAAAATATTACATATTTTCAGCGCTGTTTATATTAGCGGGTGCTGTGGCCTTTATCGTTAAAGGTGGTATCACAACGGGTATCGATTTTAAAGGGGGTAACGCATTCATTATTCAATTTGATGATACTAAAAACTATGCAACTGAAGATATTAAGAAAGCCTTGGATAATTCATTAGCTGAATCAAGTAATGAAGTAAAATCTTTTGGTTCCGAAGGTCAATTCAAAATTGTAACTACGTATTTGGTAAATCAGGAGGGCAAAGAGAAGCGAGATAAAGTGCGTGAAGATCTTTTATCCGCTTTAAAAGGTTTTGAAATGAAGACTCCGGCGGGTGCTGATAGTCCAATTTTACAAAGTACAACGGTAGGAGCCGCTATTGCAACAGAAACCCGTAATACAAGCACCATGTTGGTATTATTAGCGATCGTAGGTATTTTCCTTTATATCGTAGTTCGTTTCAGAAGCGTGGCTTATGGCCTAGGTGCAACGGTTGCTTTGATTCACGATATTTCCTTCGTGTTGGCTGCATTTGCCCTTTTAGACGGCGTATTGCCTTTTGCCACTGAGTTTGACCAACATTTAATTGCCGCTTTATTAACGCTTCTTGGATATTCTATTAACGATACAGTGATTGTATTTGACCGTATTCGTGAATTCCTAAGTAGCCGCCGCAGTGACCGTTCTGATGTAACGATGATCAATGGTGCAATCAACTCTACATTAAGTAGAACCATTGTTACTGCAGCTACGGTTTTCTTTGTGTTGGTGATTTTGTTCATATTTGGTGGAGATGCCCTTAAAGGATTCTCATTGGCGATGTTAATAGGTATTATTGCAGGTACCTATTCGTCTATATGTATTGCAACACCCGTGGTTGTGGATTTCACTTCTAAAAAGAAAAACAAATAAAAAATTATCCCTGTAATAACAGAAAGCGGGGTTATGCCCCGCTTTTTTTTGATATATATGAAAGACCTATCGAACAAGCAATTACTGGGTGCAGCCAAAGAATTTGGTTCCCCGTTATACGTGTATCACGGCGAGCGTATTGAATTCCAATACCACCGATTAAAAAACGCCTTCACCGGTGTAAATGTGCATCTTCATTATGCCATGAAAGCGTTAAACAATATCAATATTTTACGCATCATTAAATCATTAGGATCTGGCTTAGATGCCGTTTCCATTCAAGAGGTGCATTTAGGCTTACGAGCGGGTTTTGCTCCGAATGAAATCATGTATACCCCCAATTGTGTGAGCTTTGAGGAAATCAAAGAAGCCGTAGAATTAGGGGTTATTATTAATATAGACAACATTTCTATCCTTGACCAGTTCGGACATGAATATGGAGATTCGGTGCCTTGCTGTATTCGATTGAATCCGCATATTATGGCAGGTGGACATTCAAATATCTCGGTGGGACATATAGACTCAAAATTCGGAATTTCTATCCATCAAATGCGACATGTGCAAAGGGTGGTAGATTCTCACAAGATAAAGGTCAACGGATTGCACATGCATACCGGTAGTGATATCTTAGATGCCGATGTTTTTTTAAGAGGGGCTGAGTTATTATTTGAGGCGGCCATGCAATTTAAAGACTTGGAATTTATGGATTTTGGTTCTGGGTTTAAAGTTGGATATAAGGAAGGCGATATCGTTACCGATATAGAACTTATAGGCGCAAAAATTACAGAGGCCTTTAAAGCCTTCTGTAAGGATTATGGCCGTGAATTAGACTTGTGGTTCGAACCAGGTAAATTTATCGTATCAGAGGCCGGCTCACTGCTTGTTACAGCCAATGTGATAAAAACCACTACCTCTACTGTATTTATTGGCGTAAATAGCGGACAAAATCATTTGATACGTCCTATGTTTTACGATGCGTATCACCATATTGAAAATGCCTCAAACCCAACCGGTACTCCTCGCTTATATTCCGTAGTTGGGTATATCTGTGAAACGGATACTTTGGGCTATGATCGTCAGATTCCCGAAGTACGGGAAGGTGATATATTGCGTATAAAAAATGCAGGTGCTTATGCATTTTCGATGAGTAATAATTACAATGCTCGATTAAAGCCTGCAGAAGTATTGTTTTATAAAGGAGAAATGCATTTAATTCGACGGGCAGAAACCTTGGAAGACATCGTTCGCAGCGAAATTGAGGTACTAGGAGCCTAAATGCTCAAAGTATACAATATTATAAGGTTGATTTACCTGGCTGAATAAGAACCTGATAGGATTAACCGTGTCAAACTATCCCAGTAACTACTCAGGAATAACGCGAATAACCGTGCGAAAACCTAAGTTGTTCGCCTTATAATCTCCACGTCTAAACATAATGGCACTTGGATCTACGTAATGAAATTCGTCGTTCCAAGAGCCCCCCTTAACCATAAAATGGGTATTTAAATCAGTCTCTTTATGTAAATATGGAGCCAATTCAGAGTCGCTAACCGTTATATCTGGATTTGGGATCAAGCGTTCGCTCATGGTAAATACATATTCCAAATGGTTAAATAATTTACCTTTGGCCTTAGTGGATGTCCATTCAGACACATTTCCTAATAGTTGACAAGGGAATTCTCCTTTACAATCAGCAGATTGAGTAATGAAAAATTGCACATTCTTAAGATATAAATCCGCTAGTCTTAAGGTTTTAATAGGACCCATATTGATGGTATTTAAATTTGCCCGTACCCAAAACTTAACCCAATCGTTGCCAATTCCTTTCGGTTTGACATCCAAGATATTATTAACAACCTCGTGAACCGCCTTTACAAACTCTGCTTGAGTAGGCAAGTCTACAATGAATTTATAACCATTGGGTAAATCCGCTTTATACTCGGTATTTAGTTTTTGCTCCAGCCAATTGCAATATTGTGTGGCTTGGTACTGTGAAACCCCAACTACAGGATACTTATTATATGCAGGATGCTGGAAATAATAACTCACAAAGGGTAATAAATTCACATTCTCACTCAACCAAACATTGGTATCTGGGTACACCCATTGGGTATTTATTTTTCCACGGGTGAAAAATTCATTCGAACTATCGGCGACAAATGCGCGGTATTCTTCGTTGCTTATTTCTGAATTATGGATGTAAAAAGGGCTGATTTTAAAAGTTTTAGGGATACATCGGATGCTGTCATATCCCCATTGAGGGAAAAATGCAACATCTGGAATTTCTTCCGAAACCGGTTGGTAATAATCTTTGAGAAATTTCTTGAGTTTCTTTGAGGGCTGCTTAATTTCGATCCCCCCCAAGGTATATTCATATGGATCGCACCAATATTTCAACTGATACGCTGGGATTGGCACGTCTTGTGCGCACAAATCTTTTTCGGATAATACCCCAAACGCCATGCAAATAATCATGAATACAATTTTAAAGGGCACAGTTATCGGAAAATTCAATAGGGATCTCATTGGGCAGGATTCTTAGGTATTAGTCAATAAATCTAAATAAGATTTTGAAGTTTATGGCAATGAATCTAAAAACATTACATAAGTGCAGGATTAGAATACACGCGACGGTTTAATTTTAAATCTTGCAACAATCTACTTACCGGTCTTAATGTAAATAACCATTGCTGTCCAAAACCCGTAGGAATCCAACTAAATTCCAATTGCCAACAATGCAAATTTCGGGCAACGGAAAAACGCGAACCGTCTAATGCTTTGCTGCGAAAATCGTATCCGGTTTCATATGCAATTTTCCATTTTTCTGTTATGGAAATATCCCCATTAATACGGATGCGATTGGTTGAAATCCGTGTATTCGGATTCGTGCTCTCTGCATTTAAATTAGCCATGTACGCAATATTGATACTCCAAGGAATATTGAAATCGTAAAACATTCCAATTTGATTCTGAATATCTATTAATTCCGGTTGCTCTTCTTCGAATTGCTTAGAAGGACTGAGTTTATTTTGTTTTTCTTTCTTGAAAGTTTTTGAATTTAACGCCGTATTTATATTAATACCAGCACTGCGTAAGCGTAAAAGTTTGCCTTGATGAGTTAAAACAAATTGATTTAATGTAACTCCTTTATCACTGCGTACATAGGGGCTGTAATTGGCGTTTGCATTGACCCGTATGATTTTAAACAACACCGTATTGAAGCTCATTCTTACATCTGAGAAATTCAAACTGTCGGCAAAGAGATTGTAGTTTCCTGAAATATTTAATTGGTCAATTAAATTAAATTTTTCAAATTTATTGGTTTTGTTACTATCGTTTTTAATTGTTTTCTTACCTTGTAAGTTATTATTTAAACCATAGCCTATACTCCCAGATTGTGTTTGATTTAGACTGGGCACGGCACTGTTTGAAAAGAAATTATAGGTTTTTAAATTCCCAAATGTGTCTAAATAGGTGCGAGTCCATCCCTTCGACAGGGCATCAATATTGGGGGCATAACTTAATGACATGCTCGGCGTAATCGTATGTCTAATGGCTCGAACCTGTCCCCATTTTAAATCCGTGAAAGTACCATAAATATTGGTTTTTGCACTTGCCGAAAAGGAATATGCATATTGTCGAAAAAATCCATTAGTATCCTGTACAACTAGCGTATTGGTATTTTGATCAACGGAGGGTATTCCTGCTTTAAAATGCCAGTTTTCTCGGTAATTAAAACTAGGAGAAATGTTGAGAATTCCACTGAACATTTTAATATTGGTACTAATGGGAATGTTATGGGTTAAACCAGACTTAAAATCGTTAAAGGCCTCATTATAGCGGGGTGAAAATAATATGCTGTCTTTGGTTTGAATATAATTTGCCATATTTCCGCTGTAACTTAATCGCAATTGTTGATACCAGGTTTGGTTGCTCCCCGTTTTTGATGCAAATGGGGTTAAACTCGAAACGCCAATATTCACTGAAGGTAATTCCAATCTAAAATCACGGGTTTGTGTATTCTGGGTATGTCTTGCTGAAGCAGTTAGATTTAATTTATTTTTAAAAAATGATTGTCCGTAATTAATGCTACTAGTAAATTGATTATTACTGAGTGAATTTAAATCACGACTGTTTCTTTGATTAAAACCTGAAGTAACGACATTGATATTACCGCCAAAACGCACCCCCGGCATATATTTTGGGTCTAAATTAAATTGCGACCTTATGGCAAAATCGCTGCTTCTTTCAAATAAGGGTGAAGTAGGTTCGATTCCATTTGAAAAACGGCTATACTGTAGGGCCAAATTTCCTCGAAATACATACCGCTTCACATATTGAGTTTGCATACCCAATCGAAAATCTCCGTTCAAATAAGCATCAGAATTAATTTGAATGTCGGCATGATCTCCGAGACCGATGTAATATCCCAAATTTTGCAGGTAAAAACTTTTATTTATTGCATTGAATCCTAGGCTTGGAAACAATATCCCGTCTCGTTGTCCTTTTTTTAACGGGGCAAGTCCAAACGGCAAGGCAATTGGAGTTGGAATTCCCATAAAAACTAAATTGGCGGCTCCGAATAAGGCTTTGTTATTCGGCATTACCTTTACCTTAGAGGTATTTAGAAAAAAATGGGGATGATCGGCATCGCAGGTAGTGATTTTACCTTTAACTCCTGTAAAGTTTCCATTGGCTTCCTTCAAAACTTTGCCTAAATGTATATGAGCCTCGTCTTGGGCCAGTCGCAAACCATAAACCCGTCCCTTGCCACTTTGACTGTTGTAATGCATGGAGTCGGCGGTATACGTTTCTCCCTCATCGGTTAAAAGCGGCTTATCTCGGTATTCATTCAAAGAATCTACATAACCTTTGGCAAAGAGTTCTTTGCTTTCCAGATTGATACCTATATGATAAGCTTCTAAATGGGTTTTGGGAGATTCAATTTTGGCATCGTGGTACAGCAAAACATATTTTTGGTTGAAAAGCAAAACCATAGAATCTTCGGCTTCGAATTCAACAATTTCACTAAGAGACGCTTTCCTTTTTGGGAGGCTGTCTTGAGTGTCAATTTTTATAGACGTATCGGTGTTGCGATTAGCTGTGTCGGAGTTGTTTTGACCCATTACCGGCGTGCTAGAAGCAATCCACAAGGCAATGATGATATAAAACAGGACCCGCTTTAACATTTATTTATTAGAAAGTGCGAATTTCGGCAAGGAATTTGATAAGTTCTAGATTAGAGTAGTAATATGTACAAAAAACGCAAAAAACTTGGGACATTTCTTTTGGATATAACGCAAAATGCGGTGGGGAAATTTCTTCTTACGGTAATTGTGGGTACAATATTAATGTGTTTTATGCCTGCTGCGAAATTTCCGAAGCGTAAAATCGATAAAATTCAAACGATTGTATTGGATGCTGGACATGGAGGTGAGGACACGGGTGCTCCGGGCATAAAAGGCAGTCGGGAGTATTTGGAGAAGGACGTAACTTTAGATTTGGCCTTGCGATTAGGCAAGCTGATTGAAGAAAAAATGCCGGAAGTGAAGGTGTTATATACGCGCAAAACGGATAAATCGGTAAAATTATGGGAACGGCCCAATTATGCAAATCGCAATGAAGCCGATTTGTTTATCAGCATACATTGCAATGCAAATAACAATCCCAAAGCACATGGAAGTGAAACGTATTTTATGGGTTTACACGTTAACGAGGGAAATTTGGATGTGGCAAAGCGAGAGAATGCGGCCATAACGTATGAGGCAGATTATAAAAATAACGATAGATATGGTGGATTTGATCCAAATTCACCGGAAAGTCATATCATTTTCTCATTGGTACAAAATGCCTTCATGAATCAAAGTTTACGACTTTCATCTTATGTGGAGACTGAAACGGGTAAAATTTCTCAAATTAGAAGTAGGGGAGTAAAGCAAGCAGGATTTTTAGTACTCTGGAAAACTTCGATGCCATCTATTTTGGTTGAAACCGGATTCATTACCAATCCGGAAGACCGAAAATACCTTGCTTCAGATGAAGGTAAAAATACCATTGCAAATGGGATTTTTCAGGCCATCGAAAACTACAAGAATTTCGTCGAGAAAGCGCCATAAGGACACAAACACGACTCTCGAAATGTCAGAGTAGTGTAAATAAAAAATCACTTGAAAGCGTAAGTATTTGGTATTGTGTTTTTTGTGTTTGAGGGGATTGTAAAAAATTATCCTCTTTTTGGGCATTTCTGCAACCTTTTTAGTTTATTGCGTCTTAAGATTAACTTAATAACACAGGTATATTTATGAAATCAACAACTACAATGTTTAGAAAAGTGCTGATTTTCGGTGCAATGGTTTGGGGATTATTCCAAGCCAACCGAGTTGAAGCACAAACGCCCTGTACCGGCCAACAAGGCTATGGGTGTTCGGGTCTTTATGGTTACTCCGGTGACATAGAGGCGATTACCGTAAAAAACAGCGCAGGAACCGTTTTGGCTTCCTACAGCGGTTTAACGTGTTCCGCAACGGGTGCAGGAACTTACAAGGGTATCCTTAATTCAGGTGCTCCTATTGATTTAACTGCAGGTGAAGTTGTAACTATTGAGGTTACAGGAACATCTTGGTCTGGTTACAACACAAGAGTAGGTATTTGGATGGACGTAAGTCTTAACTACCAGTACGAAAAAGAAGAATGTGTAGTAAATCCAGCAACCAATATTATCGCTGCTACACCCGTAACGTACAAAATTAATGTGCCATGTTTCACTAAAGCAGGTAAGTCCTTCTTACGTGTACGTGGAGCAATGGATGCATACACAATGAACAACAACCAAGGTTGTGGTACTGTGAATGCGTATGGTAATTTGTTCGATTTGGAAGTTAATTACAAGTTAGGTCCTACTCCGGTTGCGGATTTTGTGGTACCAACAGGTAATAACTGGCAAGAAACTTTCCATAAGTTTCCTGCTAAAAACCCAAATAATGGAGCAACATACAATTGGGTATTCGATAAAGTGGATGCTGTAAGATCTGACAATACTACAGTAGGTGAAGCGAGATGGAATACGGCCGGCACATATAGTATATTTATGAAAGTAGATTATTGCGGTATCGCAGATTCTACTACAAAATCTGTAACGATTGTTAAACCAACAGCGGTTCCCGTTGCTGATTTTATTGCTGCTTCGAACGAAGTTGAGTTGGGTTATCAGGTACAATTATTTGACTTGAGTACCAACGGTGCACGCTCTTTTGCATGGGAATTGATTTCTCCAACTGGAGCTGGTGATTTCACATCAACCGACCAAAATCCTCTTTTTGATTTTTATGAAGCGGGTATGTACGAAGTATGTCTTACTTCTGAAAATGCAGTAGGTTTCTCTAATAAGGTATGTAAGCAAAAATACATCGAATGTTTACCAACCCTTGATAACTACATGGGTCCTCAAAAGTCGGCTTCAACCCGTATCGGTCGTTTGTTTGACCACGCAGGTCCTAACGGTAACTATGGTAATGGTCGTAAGACATCTATTGACTATTTCAAAATTCTTCCTTGTGGTGCAAGCGAAATTCGTTTGTTCTTCGAAGATTTAGATTTTGCTGATGATAAAGATATCCTTCGCATCTATGATGGTGGTGAAGAGAATCCAAATACACTTGTTGCTACTATAAATAAGAGCTCACAAGCTCAGTGGGATACTACTGTTGTGAAATTGAAGAGTGGTGTTGCTTACTTGACTTTTGAAACTGACGGTGCTAATGTAGGTCGTGGATTTAACATTGAGTGGGAAGCTGATTTGGAAACTCCAACTGCTCCTAAAGCTAAATGGTCTACTCCTTACACTACTATTGGTGTAGGTGCTGAATTCTTCTGTACCAATGAAACTGAAAATGCCAAAGGAGATCCAGAATACGAATGGAGAATCAATGGCAATACCGAAGCATACGGAGAAGATTTCTCAACTACACTTTATTCTAACGGTACTTACCGTGTAACGATGATCGCTAGAACTTGTACAGGTGTTGATAGTGCTTCTAAAAACATCACTATTGTAACGCCAACCGTTTCTGGTTTTGTAGATTTCAAAGCAGATAATGTACGTCCTAACATCGGTGATCTAGTGCGTTTCCAAACTGTAACGGATTATGCGAACAACTTTGAGTGGTCGATCTTCCCAACTACATTCAAGTTTGTAAATGGAACTACTAAAAATAGCCAAAATCCACAAATTGAATTCTTGGCGGGTGGTGCTTATACCTTTACCTTGTCTGCTTGGAATGCCTTCGGTACAAAAGCAAACACAGATAAAAAAGTTATCAAAAACAAATACGTAATCTGCTTGAACTATTGCACTCCTTTAACCAACTTAACGGCTAAGGATATCGCGATCAACAGCGTATTAGTAACGGATAAAAATAAATACATCATGGTACAATCTTCAGATGAAGACATGGCTATGTACACAGACCGCACTGATAAAAAGCCAGCTCCAATGACTTTTGGTGCAACTTATGATGTTGAAATCAAGCGTTTGTCTAATTCAAACAACATCAACTATAAAGTTTGGGTGGATTGGAATATCGATGGTGACTTCGATGATGCTGGTGAAGAAGTTTTGAGCTCTGGTAAAATCTCTGGTAAAACGGTTACCGGTACTATCAAGGTTCCAACTAAAAAAGAGAGCTTCGAAGGTGTAACCCGCATGCGTGTAGGTGCTTCTTATGACGGTTTCCCTAACTTAGCTTGTGGTGTAAACCAAGTAGGTGAGTACGAAGACTTCTCTATTTCATTGAACAACGATGGTATGAGTCCTGAAATCAACCTTATTGGTTCTGATACCGTTCGTGTTGAACGTGGTAGCTCAGCAACTTCATGCTACGAAGAAATCGCTTCTACTACCTACACTGCAGTAGATGGTACAGAAGGTGATTTATCTGATAAAGTTGTTTTAACAAGCGACTTAGATTGTCAAGCAGCAGGTGTTTACAGCATTAACTTCGATTTAGAAGATGCTTCTGGAAACAAAGCTGAAACTAAAACACGTACAATCATCGTAGTACTTGACCGTACAGGTCCAGTAGTAACTTTACAAGGTTCAGATACAGTAACTGTTGAACAGTGTGGTACATTCACCGATCCAGGTGCTGTAGCTAACGATGCAGTAGATGGTGACTTGACCTCTGCTATTAAAGTAATTGGTACCGTAGATCCTTCAACGGTAGGTGATTATAACATCGTTTACAGTGCTAAAGACGCTCAAGGTAATGAAACTGTTGTTACTCGTGTGGTAATGGTTCGCGACACTGAGAAGCCAGGTATCTACCGCTTAAGCAACCGCATTACAGACGGAATGAACATCAACGTTCAAATTAACCAAGCATTTGTTGATGAGATTTATGCTCAAGACCCATGTAACGGTAACATTCAATTATTCCGTAACCCTGGTTACAATGGAGTAGTAAACAATCAAGAGCGTGCTACATACCCAATCGTTTACAATGCTATGGATCCTTCTGGAAACAAAGCAACTGAAGACGGTTTCACTGTAAACTATATTGTGGATGACTTTATCGCACCAAATATCGAGTTGAACACCAACGATACCGTTTACCATAATGTGAACGAT
Organism: Bacteroidia bacterium; assembly: GCA_965655465.1. GTDB lineage: Bacteria > Bacteroidota > Bacteroidia > NS11-12g > UBA955 > VMCP01. The sequence goes on from CBFHGY010000001.1 coordinate 83,617, forward strand.
CCTTATTCTTCACGTTCAGTAACAGTAACAGATAACTACTATGGACCTACTCAAGTATCTTTGGTACGCACAGGTAAAGTAGATCCTTATACTCTTGGTACCTATGTTGAAACTTTCATCGCTACAGATGCAAGCGGAAATAAAACTACCAAGAATCGTTACATCCGTGTAGTTGACTTAGAAGCTCCTGCTTTAGTTGCACCTCCAGTGTCTGCTTGTGTAGGAATTCCTTTCTGGGCTGAAAGTGGTTTGATCGTATCTGATAACTACTATTCTAAATCAGAAATCACGGTTAATGTAATCAGTCACAACATCAACATCGATGAAGCGGGTATCTATTCTATCGAATACCAAGCTATCGACGGAAGTGGTAACAAGTCTGGAATTATTTCACGTACTGTTTACGTGCAATATGCTCCAAACTGTATGAATACATTCTTGGATAACGAAAACTTGAACTTGTCTGATGCCGTTAGAGTTCATCCTAACCCAACATCAGGTGAAATCACTGTTGCCTTCGCATTGAATAATAACGAGCCAATGAACATCACTGTATTGAACGCTGTAGGCGCAACAATGACAGAGAAAGTTGTAAGCGGCGGTTTCGGAGAAACTCAAATCGATTTGAGTGCTTTCGGAAACGGTATGTACTTCGTGCGCATGACCAATAACGGTCAGTCAACTGTGAAGAAAGTAATCGTAAAAGATTAATTATTAAGTTGATTTCCATATTTAAGGTCCCGGTGCTTGCACCGGGACTTTTTGTTTTTATATAAAGGTGTTCCATATCTTTATTTTTAATCCGTATTTTTGAAGATATGTCCATCTTTCGAGGCTTATCAAAAGAATTTCAAGTAGGGGCGCTTACCTCCGTAGCGATTACGACACTTATTTTAGGTTATAATTTCATGCGTGGAAAGGACAATCCTTTTAAAGCAGGTACCGATGTTTATGTGTATTACGACAGTGCCCAGGGTTTAGGAATCGGAACCTCTGTGATGTATAATGGATTGCGTATCGGTCAACTTTCTGATTTAGATATTACAGAAGATGGAAAACGCATTCAAGCTATTTTTGAGATTAAATCTTCATTAAAAATTCCTAAAGATTCTAAAATGGAAATCCAGAGTCAGATTTTAGGTGGGCAACGTGTACGTTTGGTAATGGGAACTGCTACCAATTTTGTGGAGGATGGGGATACTCTCAAAGGTGATTATGCACATGATCAATTTTCTGCGATTAATGAGCAGATTGTTCCATTAGCATCCAAAGCAGATTCTTTATTGGGATCTATGAATGCATTTTTTCAGCACCCCGGACTGAATAAAGCCTTAAATGAATTGCCGGTAGCCGTTATGGATGTTCAAGAATTGCTCAAACAAACATTATCTTTAATAAAGATGAATGAAACCGCTGTAGCGCAATCCGTGCAAAATGTCGCAACCTTTACGGCTAATTTACAAAATTATCATTCCGACATCCAAGCTACCTTAAATCGCATTAATTTAGCTACTCAGGGTCTTGACAGTGTCCGTATTACCCAATCTTTGCGTCGATTAGATTCTGTACTCTATCAGTCTAATGCCCTTTTATTGAATGTAAATAGTGGCAAAGGCAGTTTAGGGAAATTGGTAGCGAGTGATTCTTTTCATAATTCTGTGCTGCATACTACCGAAGAGTTGAATCGTATTTTGTTAGATCTGAAAAAGTATCCAGAAAAGTACATACCGGTACCATTTACCAAATCCCAAAGGAAAAAGGCCAAAAAAGCATCTCAAAATGATGCCGAAATTTGGCCCAATTAAAGCGTTGTGTTATTTCTTTTGGTATGATTTTCTTTTGAATGTTTCAAAGAGAATAATCATCAAAAACATATAGAGAAAATTATAAAAGAAATCCTCTAAAGGAATTGTTCCTATACGTATTCCTAAATTTTCAGTATTATTATATTCGAGTACGGGTAAGGCGGTAAGTTTTCCGTTAACATAGAACATAGGGATCATGCTTATAATCCAAGCCAGCCAAAGGTGGCCGAAATAGTGCTCTAGTTTTTTCCATATAATCGAAATTCGTATTCCTATCATGCTTAGGGTAATTAATCCAAAGGTTACGCTTGTGTATAATTTCCCCCAAGATGCGATAAATATAATAGCCGATAACAGAAGTGTTCCATAATATAACAGTTGATTTGGAAGTCTTAGGTTGGGAAAGTATACCTGTAAACACCTGTAGATGAAAAGACAGGCGTAGGGTACTACTATAAAAAAGCCATATTCTTCTAATGGGAGTCCGAATAAAGAGGGACCAAGTAAATAGCGAAAGTTAAATTCCCATATACCTACCGATGTGAACCATATATCCCATAAAAGATATAATCCAGACACAATAAACAAGGATGGGAGAAGCCATTTCCAATCCTTATAGAATGCAACTTTTTTATCGAAGGAAAGTGCGAGGGGGCCTAGAATCGTAAATAAATCTAGGAAAAGATACACGTATGCGTCGGGCATGAAGCAATTTATGCGAGTTGCAATTGATATCCAAACTCGAAAGCGTAATCTTTTAATTTCTCACGTAAAATGCGACGAGCGATGAAAATTCGGGTTTTAACGGTACCAATAGGAATGCCTAACTCTTCGGCAATTTCGTGATATTTGAAACCCTCCGCATTTAAACGAAACGTAACTTTTAAATCTAAAGGAAGGGATTCTACCGCATCATTTAAATCTTTACGTATGAATTTCAGTTCCGCATCGTTGTCGGTATGGTGACTTGGAATATCTAAAAAATAGGTATTTTCTGTAGTATCCAAAAATGTATTGCGTTTTTGATCGCGGCGATAATTATTGATGAATGAATTCTTTAGGATGGTATATAGCCAGCCTCTTAAATTCGTTCCTGCCTGAAAACGATCCTTGTAACGATAGGCTTTTAATATGGTATCTTGCACCAAATCAAGTGTGTCATCCATATCGTGAGTAAGTGAAAGTGCGTAGTTACGCAAGGGAGCAATCTCTTGTTCCATCATTCTGTCGAAATTAATTTGTGTAACGTTCATAGCAATACCTTACACAAATATGCGATGCATATCGGGGTATTGCAAGTTGCTTTGTAGAGTTGTTGGAGTGCAAAGTATAAACAAAACAATCATTGTACCTGCTATCTAGACCCTAAGTTATTGTTGGTGAATGTATTATTGTTTTGGTTTGTGAAATGTTTTGTTTTACAAATGTGGATAAACATACAACAAAATAGATGAATGTCGGGAAACACAGGATATATAAGAGTAGAATTAAATACTTTTGACCCAACTTATTAAGGAATTTGAGCGCTTTTATGATTTTTTTGTTCATATTTTTCCAGCAAAACCCAAACAAATGAGCGATATCTGAATTTTTCCCAACAAAAAAGCCCACAACACAGGTTGTGAGCTTTTTGTGAAATTTGGTTTTACTTAAACCAAAATAGTAACTTTATTTTTCACCACTTCAATGAGTCCACCGTTGATGGTAAAACTTTCAGATTCATTACCAGTTGAAACGGTAACGTCTCCTTTTTGAAGGCTGCTAATTAGAGCGGCGTGATTATTTTTTATCTGAAACGACCCATTAGCTCCAGGAAGTGTAACCAATTCGGCTTCTCCTTGGAATAATTGGGCGTCGGGACTTAATATTTCAACATGCATGGTATTGAGTATTAAGCAGCTGCTTCTTCTAATAATTTCTTGCCTTTTTCAATGGCATCTTCAATAGTACCCACCAAGTTGAATGCAGCTTCTGGATATTCATCCACTTCTCCATCCATGATCATGTTGAAACCTTTGATGGTGTCTTTAATGTCTACTAGCACTCCAGCCAAACCGGTGAACTGTTCTGCAACATGGAAAGGCTGAGACAAGAAACGTTGTACACGACGGGCGCGGTGAACAACTAATTTATCTTCTTCGCTTAACTCATCCATACCCAAGATGGCAATGATATCTTGAAGTTCTTTATAACGTTGTAGAAGTTCTTTTACACGTTGCGCACAACCGTAATGCTCTTTTCCTAATACATCTGGAGAAAGGATACGGCTAGTAGAATCTAGAGGATCTACCGCAGGGTAAATACCTAATTCCGCAATTTTACGAGAAAGTACGGTTGTTGCATCTAAGTGAGCAAAGGTAGTAGCAGGAGCGGGGTCAGTTAAATCGTCAGCAGGCACATAAACAGCCTGAACCGAAGTAATAGAACCTCTTGTAGTAGAGGTGATACGTTCTTGCATCGCACCCATTTCTGTAGCCAAGGTAGGTTGGTAACCAACCGCGGAAGGCATACGACCTAATAGGGCTGATACTTCTGAACCGGCTTGTGTGAAACGGAAAATATTATCGATAAAGAAAAGGATATCTTTTCCAGCTCCCTCACCATCGCCATCACGGAAATATTCAGCAACGGAAAGACCAGATAGAGCAACACGTGCACGGGCACCTGGAGGTTCGTTCATCTGTCCGAATACTAAGGTCGCTTGACTCTTAGACAATTCAGCCATATCAACTTTACTCAAATCCCATCCACCTTCTTCCATGCTTTTCTTGAATTCTTCACCATAACGGATAACGCCAGATTCAATCATTTCACGCAACAAGTCATTTCCTTCACGACTTCTTTCACCCACACCAGCGAAAACCGACATACCGCTGTATGCTTTTGCGATGTTATTGATCAATTCCATGATAAGTACGGTTTTACCCACACCTGCACCACCGAATAAACCAATTTTTCCCCCTTTGGCATAAGGCTCAAGAAGGTCAATAACTTTAATACCTGTATATAAAGGCTCAGCAGATGTACTGAGGTTTTCAAATGTCGGAGCCGATGCGTGGATAGGCCTTCCGTTTGTTTTGTCTAAGGCAGTCATACCGTCGATGGCATCACCCACAACGTTCATCAAACGTCCACGAATGTTTTCGCCAACCGGCATAGTGATAGGACTTCCTTGGTCGGTAACTGTAATACCGCGACGCAATCCTTCGGTTCCATCCATGGCGATCGTACGCACCATGTTTTCACCTAAGTGCTGTTGCACCTCAAGGATTACTTCTTGTCCATTCTCTTTGGTTACAGCCAAAGCATTGTAAATCTGTGGTAAGGTGGAACCTGCATCGTTGAAACTTACGTCAACAACAGGTCCTATAATTTGAGAAATTTTACCCGTGTTTGCCATCTGGTTATTCAAGGCGCAAAGATAGCATAACTGTATTATAATACATAGCTACATTTTCATCTTTTTGTTATCCGGGCTTTGTTGTACCTTCGCAGCGCCAATTATGGATCGTAATACAGTCATTGGGTTCTCACTCATATTTTTAATTTTAGCAGGATATTATTGGTATACTGCTCCAACTCCTGAAGAACAAGCCCGCATGCAAGAAATGCGCGACAGCATTTCACTTGTGGAATCTCGTATGCAAGATTCCTTGCAAAAAACGCAAACGGATACTGCAAATGCGATAGCTGTTTCTAAAGTAGATTCCACTGGATCAAAACCAACGAAATCTCAAGAATTTGCTTCATACGAAACGGGAAAGGATAGTGTTGTCATTTTAAGCAACGCATTTTTAAACTTGCGTTTTAGTCAACGCGGTGGAACGCTGCAATCGGTTAAACTTAATGAATACAAACGTTCCGATAAAACAGATTTAGAACTTCTTGTTGATGGAAAAAATGAAATGTCATGGTCTTGGTCAGATCAAAGAGGACAAGAGTTAAACAGCAGAGATTTCTTTTGGGAAATTTTTTCGCATACCGATACCTCAATTGTATTTCGTTTGAATATTGCGCCAGAAAAATATATCGAACAAAAGTATACCATTGATAAAAACAGACCTTATGTGGTAGATTACGATTTCAATCTAGTTGGTATGACTGATTACGTTCGCCGTGGCAATTCGGATTTTAGATTTGATTGGGCCGCAACCTTGCAAAAGCAAGAGCGCGATATGAAATGGGAAGAACAACATACCGCTATTGTATACAAGCTCCCTAATGAAACCCCAAGTAGTTTAACAACCACCGAGGAAGCGGAAGAATTGCTTAAAGCACCCGTAAAGTGGGTGGCGTTCAAACAACAATATTTTACGGCATTAATTGGTAGCGATGCCGATATCAGTTCCGATGCAAAATTGAACATGAAAATGAAAAAGGCGGGTGCCGATTCTACAGATATCAAGCCGCTTTCTGCTCGGTTGTTCATGGAATATAAAGGAGAAGCCAACCGCAGCGGTTCCTTCCATTTTTACTTCGGTCCCAATCATTATAAAACACTTGAAAACACCCAAATTGGTTTCGCAAATGCCGAACTTGAACGCATAATTCCTTTAGGTTGGGGAATTTTTGGATGGGTGAACAGAGGCGTGGTGATTCCCGTATTTTCCCTATTAGATGGATTGATCGGTTCTACCGGTATCATCATCATGTTGTTAACCATCATAATCAAAACCTTATTATTACCATTGGTATACAAATCCTATATTTCTACGGCTAAAATGCGAATATTAAAGCCCGAAATTGATGCGATAAAGGAAAAACATGGAAATGATTTGCAAAAAACGCAACAAGAAAACATGGCACTCTATAAGAAAGCCGGTGTTAGTCCCCTTTCGGGTTGCGTGCCAATGTTGCTTCAATTGCCTATTCTTTTTGCAATGTTCCAATTCTTCCCTGTAGCTTTTGAATTACGTCAAAAAACATTCTTATGGGCAGCGGACTTAAGTCAATACGACGGCCCATCTTTAGGATTCTCAATTCCTTTTTATGGCGATCACGTGAGTTTCTTTACCATCTTAATGACGGTATCAACCCTCATTTATACCCATTTAAATAACCAAATTTCTGGAGTAACTGGCCAAATGAAATACATCGGATATTTCATGCCCGTTATCTTTTTGGGAGTGTTAAATGATTACGCAAGTGGATTAACTTGGTACTATTTCGTGAGCAACATGATTACCTTCGGTCAGCAATTCGTAATTCGTAAAACGGTAGACGATGCCAAATTGCATGCGCAAATTGCCGCTGCCCGTAAAAAGCCGGTTACCAAGTCTAAATTTCAAGAACGAATGGAGCTGGCAATGAAGGCCAGTCAGAATAAAGCGAAAGCGCAAAAACGCAAATAATACAATTTTATATCGCTTGTTTTAATAGGGTATTACCTCATTAAAAAATGGGCCTGACCTATATCGGTTGCCGATTACTGACTGTATAATTTCAAAAAATCATAAAGTCAGTAATCAGGTTCATTGGGGTATTTCCAAGCATTCAAACAATTCTTTGATAGTATTTTCCTGGCAATACTTTTATAACCCCTTTTAATTCAAGTTCTAAAGTGCTCAAGGTAATGCGGTGCAAAGGCATTCCGGATTGTTGAATAATTTCATCTATATGCATACGTTTTCCTGTAAGCAACTGCAATATGGCATGGTCGTCGTCACTTAATTGGGGAAATAAATCAATCTGTAATTTTTGTTTGCTAGTTGCGGTGTCTTGCCAATCCATTGCTCTTACAATATCTGAAAAGTCTTCAATTAACGCGGCTACTTGTCTTTTTATTAAGGCATTACACCCGGTATTATGTCCTTGCCCAGGATTGCCAGGGAATGCAAAAACTTCGCGGTCATAGCTGCGGGCAATTTGTGCGGTAGACATGCTGCCTCCAATGAGTTTACTTTCGACGACAACAACGGCATCGCTAAGGCCGGCAATGATCCGATTCCTTCTTGGAAAAAGGTCTGGATGCAGATTTGTAAACAAGGGCATCTCGCTTAAAATTCCACCGTTTAATTCCATTTCAGTAGCGGCATTTATATGGGCTTTTGGATACAATTGTTCCAATCCATGGGCTAAGACACCAATATTCGGAATTCCGAATTTTAAGGAGTGACGGTGGGCGGTGATATCTATCCCATAGGCTAAACCACTGATGATTTGAATGCCATAGCTTTGGGAAGCTTCAATAAGTTTTTGAGTTAAAAACAAGCTATGTGCGCTGGGCTTTCGCGTTCCAACAATGGCTAAAGTACGAGAAGGATTCAAATTGGCGTTCCCCTTGAAATATAATACAATGGGGGCATCGATAATCTGTTTCAGTCTTAAGGGATATCTCGAGTCATCATACGAAATAAGGTTTATGTTATTGTTGTCCAAAAAAACAAGCTCCCGTTCAACAGAATTTCCATACAAGGATTTTCCCCTTAAGCATTGATCAATTTGCAATTCATTCCAGCCACATTGTTGTGCTAAATCAATGCCTTTTTGATTGAAAATGGCACTGGCAGAGCCATATGCGTTTAGAGCGTTTTTGGCATGGATAGGTCCGATACCTTTACAACGCGATAGTAATAAGAGCGCAAAATGTTCGTTCATGGGAGAATATTTCTCCCAAATTTACTAATCGTTAAGCTTAAGAACCGCCATGAAGGCGCTTTGTGGAATATCGACGTTTCCTACAGAACGCATGCGTTTTTTACCTGCTTTTTGCTTCTCCAAAAGTTTACGTTTACGAGAGATATCTCCACCATAACACTTGGCAGTCACGTCTTTACGTAATGCCGATATGGTTTCACGGGCAATGATTTTAGCTCCTACACCCGCTTGAATGGCAATTTCAAACTGTTGTTTTGGAATCAATTCTTTGAGTTTTTTGCAAATCTTTTTCCCTAAATCGAATGCATTATCGCGGTGAATGATCGCGCTTAAAGCATCAACTTGATTTCCATTTAGTAAAATGTCCATTTTTACTAAATGCGATTCTTTAAACCCAATTGGTGAATAGTCGAAACTTGCGTATCCCTTGGAAATGGTTTTTAACCTATCATAAAAGTCAAATACAATCTCGGCCAAGGGTAATTCAAAACTAAGTTCAACCCGGTCTGCGGTTAAATACACTTGATTCTTAAGGATACCTCTTTTGTCTAGGCATAAACTCATAACCGGACCTACCCAATCGGATTTGGTAATAATAGAAGCGCTGATATAAGGCTCTTCTACCATTTTAATTTTATCTGGGGAGGGGAGATCACTCGGATTGTTAACGGGTAAAACTTCGCCCTTAGTGGTATAGGCAATATAACTTACGTTAGGAACGGTCGTAATAACCGTCATATTGAATTCGCGTTCTAAACGTTCCTGAATAATCTCTAGGTGCAACATTCCTAAGAAACCACAACGAAATCCAAATCCCAAAGCGGCA
>CBFHGY010000002.1:0-9725 GCA_965655465.1 Bacteroidia bacterium
TTGAGCGGTGGTTTTTGTATTCGAATTTGCAGATTCGGTAATAATAGCGTTGTTAGAAGAATCAACTTTAGTGTTGATTATGCGAATATTTCGGTTTTCGATGCCCAATTGCAGGCGATCACGATCGTAATGCATATAATCTATGGCATTACCATACGCTGTTAATGATGCTAAATACTTAGAAAAACGCTTCCATTCTTGAATTACCTGCAGTTGGGCATTTGTAGGAGATCTGAACGTATAATTAGGTGTATTGTTCAGATTTTCTATGAATTGAGATGTCCAAGATAACAAGGCCGTTGGGTTGTTTTGAATCTGTATTTCCTTCCATTTGCGTTTAAGGTATTCAATTTGATACCACTGTGATAAGCTAATAGGGTACAAATCTTCCATCCAAACCGTCCATTTTGAAGCAGGCATGGATTGCAATTCTGGGATATGAGATCTCAGTTGGGTTTGAGCAAGTTGCAACAGGGCATCGATGTCGATCCAATCCAATTCTACCCCTTGGAATAATGTATATACGGGATTCTCAGATTGGGTCGAATCAACCGATTGTAAGTCAAATGGAACAACTATAGGCGATATGGGAGCCGTATCCAGGTTGATTTCCCAGCGCGGGACTTCAGATTTATGGGGATCTTTTAAAAAAGAAGCAATTTGGTTTCCATAGTTCAGCAGGGTTAAAACCGATTCCTCAAGGGCTTCTGGATAATCTTCGACATACAACCAAGCAAACGCATGATTCAGAAGTAGGGATATCTTTAAATTCCATTCCTTTAAAAATTGTTCCCACTGGGAAGGTGGATTTTGCCATTCTTTGCTAAGGGGAATGGTTTTTTGCAATTCAGCAATATCGATGCTTGAAATGTGCAATGCGCGTATCCACCCATCCGATTTTCTACCCGAAGGCAAAAACATTGGAATTTCTGAATATGCCAACAGCTTACTAAATTTCTGAATTCCATAATGCCATTGATCTAAAAATAAGTTTAAGGAACGATTCCAATTTCCGCGATCCAATCCAGGCATTAATTGCAAGGATTGAGGTTGAGAACCCCAAATGTGTAAATAATCTTGAACCCATTGGTGCAGCATTTCACTCTGCCATTGCTCCTTATTGACCGTATTTTGTTCGGAGCGTTGCCATTCCAACCAAGCTTCAAATGCTTCTACGTCCCAAGTTTTGGGATCCCCTAAAAGTTCTCTGAATATTTCGATGGCATCATCCCGGCTAATGGTGTTAATAGAATCAGGGGGGTGATCCTCATTATTTATAAATTCCTGATTATTGGTTTTGGAATGGGAAGGTTCTGAATTTTCAGGGAAATCACGGGTTTCACTTTTTTCAGTAAGGGATTCTATTGTATTTTCCTTTTTGGAATGAATTCCAGCATTATTGACCTCTTTGCCATTAATTTCAACAGGTGTATTTGCTGTTTTACTGAGATCTATTTTAGGATAATTGGGCAGTGTAAATAATTGTAATGCTACCCAAGAATCAAGAAGTGCCTTTAGGTTTCTGGGTACTACAAGGGTTAGAAACGCAGAATACTCCGGTGACTTGGCAATTGTATTTCGGATAAAGTTGCGATACCCCATCAACACGTTCCACACTTTGGTTAATGAGGCGGCTTGATTTTCTGCTATAGGAAGCGATAAAAATGCTTCCAATGACGGCGATTTTAATAGGGATTCTAAAGGGTGATCCTTTAGATTTTCTGGGATAAATTGCGTCAAACGATTCTGTAAATCCGTCCAGTAGTCGTTAAACAATTCCCAAAACAGTTCATTGGTTTTCGGGAAAGACTTTGGGTCTTGTTCCAATTTCCATTTGGCAATCAGTTCTGTGGTCAGACTGGTTTCCAAAAATGCATTCAGATGGGCATCAAAATCTTCTAGTTTTGGTGTTACTGGAAGCGATCGCGACCAATCCTTAAATAGGATAAGTGCCTTCCGAAATTCCCGTAAATTCATCCATTGTAATCCATTTTGAAGAAACCAATTCAAAAAAGCAAGGCCTTTCTGAGGGAAATTATTTTCGAGTCGTTTCGTCCAGGCTCGGTATAAAATTTCCAGATTCCTTACTTCAATGAATGTAGGATTGCCTTCTTTGAATGACCAGTTTTGAATTTCAGTCAGCCAAAATTCATTTTGAGATAAATCGAAGACCGAAGATTCGCTTTTTTCTGGAATATGAAAATCGGAGGAATCGCTCCGTTTTTCTTTATCAGAGGGGGTGTTGGAAGAGGTATTATTGGGGAACTCTGTTATCTCTGATGAATCTGGGCTAGAAGTATTTATTTTTTGTGTAGGGTAGGAAATTTCCGAGCTTGGGGAATTACGCTTGCCGTCTTTGGCTGAGGATTCAAGGTCTTTTTCCTTGGGGGAATCAATAATTCTGCTTTGGGTTGAGGTATTTTCTTTTTCAAGGGATGGAGTTTGTATTGAAGAATTAGTCGGTAATTTAATGCTATTTTGTGCCAACCAGAAAATCAAGTCACGCTTCAAAGTTAGTCCATTTGGGAGCTGTAACAATGCTATTGGATTTGCTTTATATGTATGTAAATAAATAGCACTTAGCCACTTTTCATAATTGAAAGAGGTAAAATCGCTGTCGTTTAATTGATTGAAAAGCGATTGTAACCAGTTACTGGGCAGGTTTTCTTGCTCCGAGCTTGCCCATATTTCAAATCGGGTTATAAGTGCTGGGGGAAGTCCTAAAAATGATAAAACCCTGAGGGTGTTTTCTAAGAGACCTGAATGGCCCCCTTTCAAAAACTGTTTCCACAATTGGGTGAAGAAAGGTACCGGCACGTTCATTTCAGAAATATGGGCAGCCGGCAATGAAAATATATGAGATCCTACTACGTTCAAACCAGGATCTTCTATCGCCAGTTCGGACTCTTTATTTAAGGATGTGGAGATTCCCTTTTCACTGTTTTTTTGCGTTGGTGCAAATTGTTCAGGGATATTTGGATTGATGTATGCGGTTGTTTTGGTTTCGGGTATTTTTAACCGAGACCAAGAAGACGCCATGGAAGTCGTAATTTTGTTTTTAAACTCTTCGAGGTCGTTAATGGGACCTAAATCCCATTCTAAATAATCAATGTAGGCATTTTCAAAATCTTTAGGAATGTGAATGTGGTCGAATACATCTCGGATGCTTTGAACCAACTGCTCTTGAAATGCATCTGTCCATTGGGAGGCATCTTGTAGCTGAAGCTCGATTTCCAACTCGCCGATATGGAGTTTGAGATCCATTTGGATTTAGGAAATTAAAGCAAATAAACGTTCCCTGAGGGGTTGAATGTTGTTGCGGTCTTTTTCGTTATGGTATCGATGAACACTCTGAATAATTTCGTGCATATCTAAGGCGTTCAGCCATTTAATATTTGCAACGATATGTGGAGGGGTAATACTGTCGATAAAAGATTGAATTTTACGTTTCTTCGCATTGCCCCAGAAATGTTGATTCCAATCGGGGAAACACAATGTAATGGCATAACTGTATGGATCGCTATTAAAAGCACTCTTAAAGAATTGTTGATCGAAGAAATCGTAAATAATTTCTGAAAGATTCCAAAACGCGCTATTCTGGGCATTAACAGCTTGCTTTTTACTAGCAAAAAATCCTTGTATGGGATGGTAAAATCCCTCCGCTTTGAAATAGTTAATAAATTGTTTGTGTCCTATTTCCTTAACTTCAAATTCAAAAGTATTGGTTTGTAGGGCTTTCTCAAAAGAACCCAGCAAGTCATAAAGTGCTTTTAAAGGATACTTGGGTTCTATTTCGATGAGGAATTCGTTGTTTTTACTTAGATGCACTCCGAAAACAGCCTCATCGATTCGCGGTGCGAATTCGAAATGCTCGATCAATAAATAGCCCTCGGCTAGGTCGTTGATGCGATTTAATTTGTCGATAGTTTCTTGGATCTCGAATTCGTTAAGGATGTGTTCGAATTCGGCAATTGTTTGGTATTTATGATTGTGAATAAAAGTTTGCCTGCTCTGATCGTTTACTTGATATGCTTGTATGTTGCGGCCCCAACGAATGATTTCATCGAAGGAATTATGGATCAAAAGAGAATTGCCATTTTTATTCGTAATAAGTTGGGTGGTTTGTGCGATACCTTTGGTAAAAGATTGCGTATCAAAATCCAAACCAAGTATATTAGAAATTAAGCCTGCAAATCCGGATTGCGCGTCGCGCTCCAAACACAAAGGTTGGTGTTTTTTTGCGTGAATGCGATATAATCGGTTTTGTAACCAATAATCTAACAATTTTTTCAGCTGTTGTGCTTCTCTTTCATAGCTCAAATTATCAGCCAATCGATCAAATGCATTAAGATCAAAACCCATTAATGCCAGCAAGAACCTATAGGTATTGATTTGGGTTTGTAGATAATCTGCCTCAACCCGGTGGGTATTGCTTACCAGCTCATGTAGGTTGTTTTTTTGGTCGGCTAAATAGGCTTTCCAAGCATTATATCGGTGGTCGAGCCCGTTATTTTCTTCTTGATATTTTTGATTGAAATCGAGCCAAACAAATTCGATACCAGGAATGGCATCGAGTATGCCTTGAGCAATACCGGTTAAATTGGGCGATTCGCTATTTAATAAGGAATAAGAATTCTCTAATTGGGCAATAAATCGAGAGATAATCAGATCAAAGGTACTTAAAACCCCTTTGATCTGAAGAGCTGAACTGTCTTCTGGATTTAAGGGGGTATTGAAGGCCTTTTCAAGTCCAAAACTCTCGGGAAAACCAACCTGAAGGGATGAAAATTCTACGCGTTGTTCCGGAATATAGCGAGGTGTACTTTTTCCCTCTTTGCGCGACCACAATTTCGGGGATATCTCGCCTCGGTCTTTTACCTGCCAAGATTGCAGTTTAATTCCATTGTGAAACAGTGTGATCTTGGAATTTTCATGCAGCGACAATCGGTAAGGTCTGGGGTATTTTAACGTCCAAACAAATTGATGTTCGGGATCTTTGATGCTTAATTCTCGTATATGTTTGGTTCGCTCTACGGCATTCAATTGGGCAACTAAATCGGCAGATTGAATTTCAAAATCTACTTTTTCGGAAAAATCATTAATACTGATAATTCGGAAATGGGTTAAATTTTCGTTCTGATTTTTCCCCCGAAGAAATTCTTGCATTTCTTCATAATAATCGTCGATAATTTGTTGGATATTTTCGGGATTATTAACCTCAACGCTGAGTGATATTTCAATTTTACGATCGGGTGGAAAATGAAACCCTTGTATAGCACTGGCCAAAGGTCGATAAGAATCGCGGAGTGTTTCTAAGAAATAATCGATGTCGGATTTATCTGCATCGGGCTCTGTGAAAACGACGATATCGAAAAGCCCCTTCACGCTGGGAAACGAAATAGAAGGAATATAAAAAACCTTGTAAATACCCGGGTGTTCGAGTATAGCGGAAGTGAAATCTTTAAGATTGACCCGTGTTTGTTGTCTTTCCGAAGGATTTTGTTGAAAATAGGGGCTGTTTTTGAGGATATCGTCAAGGGCATCAAAATCGGCAAGTTGCCCGAATTGATAACTTATATCGGCGATAGCAAAACACAGTTGTTCCAGAATCGCGATACCGGCATCGTGCACGTTGTGATCGGTCCAAACCTTTCCGCTGTATTTTTGAATCCGAGCAATGGCGTTTTCGCGCAGTTGTTCGAGATCGTAGGAAGGATCTAGATTTTGTTCGGGATCGAGCGAATAGGTATCGAAGGATTCTTCCATTCGAATAAGATTATTGCGCCTTTTTGGGCGCGGTGGAAGGTGATTCTTGCGTTTGTGCGTTTATTTGTTGATGGATTTTTGCGATCAAGTGAAAAACCTCCTTATAGGGCAAGTTCGCCAAACCATCTAAAATGGTATTGATATCTGAGGCACTGAGCTCTAAGTTTAAATGCGTATCTTTTTTTATTCCCATAATAAACCCACATTATATTTAATATTGGTTTCTTTGGCATATGGACGTATGCTGCGAATTTGAAGCGCGTAATTGAAGTAATCACCGCTCCAACGCAATTCTATGCGATTGCGCGACCTACCGAAGAAGTTTTGAGTCTGATTAATTCCCCCTTTGCTTTTTCCATAAGTGCCTACTGCAATGGCATGTGTGATAGCGTGCGCGCCTTTTTCACCACAAGCCGCAGTAATTTCAAAAGCACTATAATTTGAAATGTTTTCAACAATATTATGCCATTGACCGTCTGCCGGCACTTGTCCAAATCGGTAATAATTGATACGCCCCAATGAACCAATAGCACCATTCACATCTAAGGTATGCAAGGGTTTATCTATGCCAACGCCTACTTTGCCATCTTGCGATAAACTCAAAATAGTTTGTTGATTTTGTGAAAATTTAAACTTTAGATATTGTTCCTGATTTTCGTCCGATTCGAGTTCAATTCTCCAAAATGCGTTTTCTTCCTCGCTTTTTTGGCGGAAACTGATTAATGCATTGTTTTCTTTGGGATTCAAAATGAATCCATCTTCATCTGTAACCTGAACATCATCGTCTAAAATATTTAAGGAAGAATCGATTAAATCCTGGAAATCTTCCTCTTTGGGGATGCGGCCTTTAACAAAGTAATTTTTAAGTTCGGAGCGTCTTCTGGAACTCATAATAGCGTAAAATTAGGGATTAACTTTAACAAACTGGGAATTTGTGTATGGTAAGAGACGTGTTTCATGTGCTATAGTCGTATTTGGGTAAGCTGGGTGGAAGGTTTTTCTTCGTCTGAAGCTACTTTTAAGGACATCCCAATTTGGTGTTTTCCGATGCCGTGTAGTTTTAAATTTTGGTGTAATCGATCGACCAAAAAATCGGTACCAAGTGTCATGTTCGATACTCCAATGCCATCGGAATTGTGCATACCACTCACTTTAATATCGATCAAATGCTGTTTTCCTGGAATGAGAATGTGATTAACGCGGCTGGGTTCTATTTGGTAATTTAAGCTGTTAAATTCTTTAGGTAATTTCAAGTATTCACCAAATTTAGTGTAGCATGCAAAATTCGTTACCGATTTAATAAAGGGTATATTTCTAAGTACAACTAATACTTTAGAGCTGTACAAATTTTGTCGGAAAGAAAAACCGGATTGTGCTACCCCTGTAACGTTCAAAATACCGTCAAGTAAGGTTTTTTGAATGATTTTTCGGGCTTCTCGGGTATCGATACCCGATTCAATTACAATGTTGCCCTTAACAATAATTTCCTCATAAATGGGATTTTCAACCAAGTAAGTAGTGCCTAAAGGCGCACTTTCTTCCAAAAAACGTTGGATAGTTTTGATTTCTTGGCTGTTCAATTGCGGCCATTCGCCGTCTTGCAATTTCTCGGGATCGGTTTTTGGAATTACAATTACGCGCACACAACCGGGTGCTACATCTTCTAATCCATTATTATGCGCCAAAATTAAGGTTTCCTGGATTTGGGGAAATTTAATTATTAGCGATTGTTTGAGGTCTTGATAGGTGAAAATTCTGTTTTGTAATCGGTATTGGATGGTTAATAAATCGGTATTTCCAAAATAAAGTGAAGGCGGAGTGATTTTTTTGTGGGTTAATGGGGTTAATGCAGATAGCGTATCTGTCCAGGTATCCGGTATATGGATCTCATTCAATTCATGGATTTGTAACAAGTTTTTGGAAGTTGTTATATCAAATTTTACAATTTGAGTTCGGATACTTTTTCGAAGTGAAATAACATCGTCGTGATTTGAACTTATTCGCAGCCATTTGGGCTCTTCTTCTTGAAAATCAGGCAAATCGTTAAGTAAAACCAAGCCGGTAGTTTCCCAGTGTAAGGTTTCATCTCTTAGGATATGTTGTTCATTCAAGGGCTCCCAATTCCCTTTAGCATGCAAATCCCAATTCTTAGGAAGCAGGGTCGACCCATTGGCAACGCCATCCGCCATTTCGATGAATAAGGAGCACATATTATCGGGAAAACTATCGAATTCCAAATAAACGGCACTGCGGAATGCATCTTCGGGCATTAAGGATTTGCTTGGTTCAAAATCTTTTGCAAGGAAATGGGTATCAATACCCTTTACCTCCAAACGCGATTCAATATCTGCTTCATATAGGGTCTCAGACAACAAAGCTTCAACGCTCAAATTTCCCAAGAGAGGGGTATAGGGTTCATTGAGATAAGGCGTTTTTTTAGTTTCGCCCATTTTGCGTTGAACGAAATCCGTGTGCCTGTTGTGACCAAAGGAACCCACAGGAGAAGCCAATTCGAGACATAAGTAACCGTATTTTGACTTTTGAGGTTCTCGAAGGGTTTCGTAGGCCTTTTGTTTGCGATTTAACTGCAGCCTACTTAAATCTAATTCGTTGATGCGCCGGATATTAGAAATGGATGCATTTTCGGGATCGGAAGATGCATTGGCAAATAATGGAATCAATTGTTTATCGTCCTCCGGTACCCAAGTTCCTGCGTTTAACGCAGAAACGCGAACCATAAAGTCCGTATTTTCTTGTACTAAATCATAATCTTGATAATATTCCGCAAATCCTCCTTTATGATCGGGAAGTCCAAACCATTGGGCATTGATTTTCAAATTATCTAAGGCATTGCACATCACCAAGGGGTGTCCGATATACAATTTAGAACCCAACTCAGGTTTGGTTCCAAATACATTGAAAGGCGTACTGGGATCTATTTTACCAAAATCGTTGTATAATTCCAGGTCTTGAAGTTCTAAAACATGGGATTTGATTTCAATCTTCAAGGGTTTCAGGCGACTCAAAAATGGATATAAAAACGCAAAATCTTGATTAAGGGTAAAGTACAGAACAATTTCGCCTTTGTTGTTGGCATAAGGTTGGGGATTATCGGCATCTAAAACCGTTTTCCAAACAAGACTACAGAGGTCTTGTTCTTCATCCGTATGCACACTCAACTGGGTATTTTCAGCCGAAAGCGGTGCGCGTTCTTCCAAGGTATCGTATTCTATTTGGAAGGCTTTAATGAAATACAATTGCCAAATTTTAGCAAGAGAATCTTCGCCAAAACTTTGCTTAAGACCACTTTGTTGCTCAAATTGTTGAGACATGAAATCTTTCAATTCTTTAAACGCAAATTGAAATGTGATATCCCATTTAACCACATTTCCCCAAACATTAAAAAGGGTACTTTTGATGGAAAAAACAAAAGGTGTGGGTATAGCTTTTACCGTATTATGGAGCGTTTCTAATTTGTATTTTGAAGGGAAAGAAGTATCGATATGAACTTTGTTTTCGGCAATTTGAGTATGCGTTTTGGGAGAGCAGTAAACATCGGCGATACGAAGAATTTGTTGGGAATTAAGAGGGTAATTGTCGGATGTGGTGAGGGTAACAAATTCCGAACTTGGATCATCAGGATCAGATTCGCGGGTATAAAATGTTTGACCCTGAGGCAAAGACTTTTTATCAGATTCTGCATTCCATTCGTATTGGGCATATAGTTCCTCAGGTACAATTTCGAATCGATTAAGCCCTGAGCATTTTTCCAAAAAATACGCACTCAATCGGTTTTGAATGTGTTGAGCCTGATTTTGACTAAATTCTTCAATAATTTCCCCCAAAATGAAGGGAATTGTGGTTAATGGGTCAAGACTTTGCTCAGAAATAATCGTTTCAAGAAGGTGCTCGCATTCATTTTGAAGTTGCCGCCATTTGATTTCTAGGTTATCGATATC
>CBFHGY010000002.1:9735-75208 GCA_965655465.1 Bacteroidia bacterium
GAATCTGATTGTACCAAAAAGCAGGAACTTCGACAGGGTCTGTAGTTTTAGAACTGCGGCTAATATGTCCTAATTGGATATTCAATTTGCGAATTTGCGCAATGATTCCCATTTCATTCCAACGGCCAATTACCTGGATGTAATTGCGGACCAATGGGGTATATCCATTGCATAATTCAGCGATTTCGGATTGTTCCGCAATGGCTGCATTTTTAAGCATTTCAAGATTTTCAAATTGAAAGCTAAGCGAACGGTAAACATCAATTCGGTGGCGGCGCAAAGTGGTATTGCCTCTTTGCCAACGCTGTTCTGTTTCGCGGATTGAATTTCTTAAATCTCGAAAACTGTTTGAAATGGTTCCGCTGCAAATATGCCCTAATACCAGAGGCAAGCTATTCCCAAAAAAGCGGTTCAGACTCCCATCGGTTTGGGCTTGAGAATCATAAAACTGAATTTGTTTGGAAAGGTGTAAGATAGAAGAAAAGATTTCCTCTTTAGAAGGAACGGGAACGATACCTTGCGGTTTTTTTAGTCGGATGTGCTGGGCATCGCCATCGGCAAGGTCTAAGTCAAAGCGCGTATCATTGCGGTTCCAAGGCATGGTTATCAGTACTGGTTGGCTTCTTTAATGTAGAAGGGATACACATAGTTACCCCTTGTATTGGTATTGCGAATGGTAAAGGCCACATCGATATTAATGAGCCCTTTTTCGGCTTGAAGTTCGAAATTAACGGAATCTACAATAATCATGGTTTGAAACTGCATTAATCCTTGGGTGATTTTTTCTTCTAAGGCTTTGAACGTAGCCGAATCTTGAGTTTCAAATAGCAATTCAGATAAATCGATACCAAAATCTTTATGATACAATCGTTCTCCCGGCTTAGTCGACAAAATGGCCCGAATGCTCTGTTCAATATTGTCGATGCCGCTTACCAAACCGGTTTTACCCGTAGAAGGATTGATTTTAAATGGCTGTTTCAATCCTATTCCGAAAAAGGCTTTATTTTTTTGATCTGGGCTCATCCTCCAATTAAAACGGTGGGACAAAGACTCATAACTTTTCCTCCGTGAGCGGTGGGGTCACCGAGTCTCGCAGCAGGCTTTCCGCCTATTTTTACGGTTGACGACCCTTTTGAAATCACATCAGGGGGACCTACGCAGATGCACATATCCCCAACAACGGCAGCCGGAAGTCCACCGATTAAGACGGTTGGGGCGCCTGGACCTACAATGGGTCCGCCCACATGAGGAATCGGCACCAATGCGGGAGTTTGCATAGGGCACGTATGGAGATCAGTTATTCGAGCAGCTGGAGGCATAATAGTTAGTTTATTTTTACGAGTGCGCCTTTAATCGTCATCATTCCAGAGGCAGAAACTTCGGCGCTTGCTTTTCCTGCCATTTTAAGTGTTGTTTTCGCTTGTCCATCGATTTGGAGTCCTGCTATTTTAACGGGTCCTGCATCGGCGGTTATTTTAATTCCTTTAGTCGCTTTTAAGGAAATTTCTTTCATGGTTTTTAGGGTGATACCCGAACTTCCCAATTCAATGGAATTGCCGTTTTTGTCCTTAAGGGTTATCCCTTTTGCATCATCCATTAATATTGAATTTCCTCCGGGTGTCTTCAACGTTAAGTTTTTCTTGGCATCATCAAATTCAATAATAACCTTCTTTTTTGATTGTATGATGCGTTTATCGTTGGCAGCAGTAATTTTTTCAGGCGCTGTATTCGATTTGTTGTAAAGGGTACCGAGAATTACGGGTTGCGCGGGATCTCCATCTAAGAAGGAAACCACCACTTCATCGCCTTTTTCGGGGACAAAAAAGATGCCTCGGTTTTTTCCTGCATCTGGGAAGCTCAGTCGAGCCCAAAATAATGCATCGGATCCAAATACGGGCAGTTTAACTTGTATGCGTTGCTGACCTTCTGGGTCACCGTCTAATTTTGTAACTTCTCCCAATTGAAGGCCGTGCGAAAAGCCTACATACGAGGCGATGCTATCGTTATGGATATAGGGATGTTTTTCAAAATGGGTTTTTTCATCCATTCCAAATTCAAAAATGGTGATGAATTGCCCATCAAAAACTTGGTGCTCAATTCCAGAAACGAAGAATTTTCCTGCTAATTTTCCCAGCCCTTTTACTTCGATGATATCGCTTAACACGGGAGTTGTATCTCCAGCTACGGTAATGGAACCTCTTTGTGAGGCCAAGTACGAGCGTATCACTTTGGCATTCAATACTTCCTTAAATTGGTTGGCATTTTGTATGCCGGCGGTAGTGATTCCCGTATCGTCGGCAGGTTTTGCAAAGGCTTGTATTTTTGCGAATGGCAATGCACTGGGTGTTGCTAATTTGCTGCTTTCGCTAGATTTTCCAGTTTTTACAGATCCCGTTTTAAAATCCCAATGGGTCTCCGCAAATTTCGCAATCGTAAATTCTCCCGTAGTTTGGGATTCGAATGCAAGTACATCAACGCCATAAGAGTACGTGGCGGTTGCCGCAGCAGAGAGTTTAGGTTCTTTAACGGCTACTTCCGCATCGGCATTGCAAACCAAAAGGCCATTGGCATCGGCCCGCATGAGGGTGAAATCCCAATCTGAAATGCCATACTGTACCAATTTTTCATGGGTGATTGTACACGTATCGACCTTGGCGGTTAAGCCAGCAGTTTTGCCAATTATTTCTTTGATGATGGCATCGTCTTTTTTCTTGAGGAAAACATCGGTTTTTCTGCCTTTGGTCATGCCTATAGCTTTGTCTAAACATTCGATGTGAACGAGACTCTTTTTATGAACGATTTGGGTAGAAACACCAGAAATAATGCCTTTATAAATTTGTTTTAGGGATTTAGAATCGCCCCCAACCTTAATAATTACATCGTCGCCGATATTGAAGGTGTTTTCTTCAAAAAGGCTGAATTTTTGTAGAGAAACATCGCCATCGTTAATGGAAATTTGAGCACGTGCAATTTTATTGATGCGTTTTTCTACGCGAATTTCCTGCACATGAGCCGAGAGCTTAGACACCTTGCCTTTGATGGAAATTTCAACGGTAACGGTTTCGTTATCTTTAGTCGTTGTGGCCATAGGTTATTTAAGGGGTGGAAAGTATAATTGGGTTCCTGGACTTAATTTGCGGAGGGATTTTATGCCGTTTATTTTGGCAATTTCGACGTAATATTTTTTATCACCGTAAATATTTTCGCATAAATGGGGAAGGGTATCTCCATCTTGAACTTCTACCATGTGACTAATATCTGGGGACTGTCGGCCTTGTGCGGTTAGCATTTTTTTTGCCGAAATCACTTCAAGGAATTCGGCTTGGATATTGGCTCGCGTGGGTTCTCCTTTTTCGTTAAATCGCCCATAAACCACGTGAAATTCTTTTAGAGCGGTATTCATTTTGAGGGTTTTTCCCCAAGAAAGTTTAAGGTAATTGGGTCGATGAGAGGAGGAATTATAGCCCACAAGAGCTTCAAATATTTCCATTCTTTCAGACAGGGTTTTCTTACTTTCTTTAACAGGTATGCCAGTATCTTCGGTATAGGTATAAAGGGGTTCGGCGGAGGGGTCAATGACCAATTCTACATTGACCAACCGGGGTTTTGTAGCAATAAATTTGGGGTTAATACCGGAATAGCCAATTGGCTGCGAAAGATTGTAATTGTGTGCGGTGCCAATTTTCAAGGAACTAGGATTGAAGGGAAATCGATAGAGCATGACTTTACTATCGAACACGGTAGCGCCTTTTTGAGGTTTTACCGCTTTGCTACAATCTACGTCTTCATAAGCCGCAATTTCGAAGTAGTTGAAGTTCGTTTCCGACATACCACTCGAAGTTAATGTTTATTCTGTTTCCTATGGTATTGTTCTAGTTTTCGATCTACTAAATCGGCTAATTCGACCTTTAAATCAGACAGTTTTTCTTCAAGATCATGGGTTTTTACCGATTTTTCTCCTTTGTCATCTGTGTGGGTTGGCATTGAATTCGAAGATAGAGAGGCTTTGATAACCAATTTCTTTATTTCTGTCATAAGGCATTTTTTCAAATGTACGGGTTACAAACTAAGTTCTTTCTTAGCAGTAGTGTAAATATCTTTTGATTTCATCCCACTGGTATTTACCTGTTTGAAGGTATCATAGTTTAGGGTGATTTCTTCCATGATAATGGATTGACCGTTCATTGCATCGAAGCCGGAGGTTTGCCAAGAAACGGGATAGGTATTATAGAAAAACCACGATTGTTCAGGATCGTGGTCGGCATTTAAGGCGGTTACCACTAAGGGTATGGGTATGCGCCTGTTTTCGGTAATATTTTCTTCAAACCATTCTAATAGGTCGAAGAATCCCGACTTTTCGAGGGGAGATTTTGAATTGGGAACGATAAGTCCCCTTCGCAGTACGAGGTTGCCCTCTTTGGTGCGAAGGGGAGACTTAACTTCCACGGTGTTTTCGCCTTCCATCTTAGTTTCAAATTCCCATTTTTTACTTATGCCATCAATTTTTTGAAAGCGGCCTTGGAGTGATTTTGCTTTTTTGGTTAAAATGAAATCAACTCTAAAATGGAATCCTACTAAAGGAAGATCGATCGCACTCATTAATTATTCAATTAAGCAAGTGATAAACCTTCGTGTACCAATGTAATGGACTCAACAGCCACTTCACTAGCATCAGACTTTAAGTCTGGGTTTTCAACTTTCTTAGGCCATGCGTTGGTTAGCGCCCATGTCATGATTGGTGAATGGGTTTCATCTAGTAACTCGATGGTAACGGTTTTACGCAATGGCGTATTCATTTCCACAGAATTGTACCAATCCCAATAGGCTTGGTCGCTATCAAAAACACCTTTCTTTATCACGATATCGCCGAACTTTCTTAACCCACTCATCTTTTGGGTACTGAAAAGTACGCTGGCACCGTCGCGGTACTCAATTACATCAAGTTCGGTGTTCAAACCGGTAACTTCACTGCAGTTAATTACCGTGCTGTCGAAGGTTACACGGAAGTGAAACCTTGGTAATGGATAATTTGGATCTGCCATAATTATATTTTTTTAACGTTTTTTTAAACTGTTAGGTTAGACTTAAGATTCTTGTAATTTGTGTGAGAATTTCAAAACGATGAATTCAGCTGGACGAACAACCGCCATACCGATCTCAATGTTCATGCGACCTTCAAGAATATCAACGCTAGACATGGTTGTGCCTAAACCGATATTCACAAAGAATGCTTGATCGGCACTTGCACCGGCCATTGCTCCCGCTTTCCACAGGTTGGTAAGGTAGTTTTCAATCATTGCTTTCACACGGATCCAGGTGGATGCATCGTTTGGTTCGAATACCGCCCAACCTGTTGCATTGCGAACGCTATCTTCAACCATATTGAAGAAACGACGCACTGGTACATAACGCCACTCGTTGTCGTTTCCTGCTAAGGTACGAGCTCCCCATACTAGGGTTCCTTTTCCTGTGAATGAGCGAATTGCGTTAACACTTTTTCCGCTAATTACATCTACGTTAAGATCTTCTTGCGCACGATCGTCGATTTTGATAATTGGACGAGAAACGCCTGCTAGACTTACGTTAGCGGGAGCTTTCCATACTCCACGTTGGTTATCTACCATGGCGTAAACACCGGCAATAGCACCTGAAGGGGTAATTTTAGAAAGTTCTTTGTAGATTTCGTTTACGATGTTTTGCAATAATGGATTGTAATCGTATGCGATTTTACCCAAATTGATTTTAATAGAATCGGCATCTTCTAAAATGCTATCCAATACAGAACGCAATTCTGCACCAATATGGTAAGCGGTATCTTTGGTTAACTTGTTTTTAAGTGCGTCACCTTCAGCATTCGCAATTGCAGGCATTGGGATGGCTTCACCTAAATCTAATGTTGGGAATTGGTCGGCTGCAAAAGCTCCAGCACCCACTGCTGCGTCAAAACTAGCAAATGACTTAAGCAAGGTAGAGAATTTAGAACTTGCATTTACTTTAACGCCCATTTCATTGGCAATAGCAGCGCTATTGAAGAAAGAAGTTGCGAAATCGTAAAGGGCTTTAAATTGCTCGCCTAAGTAGGTAGTTGCTCCCGCATAGTTTGCCTCTTCGCCGCTGATGTTATCCAATAAATCGGTTAAAGCTGCTTTGTAGTTCTTCTCGTTAGAAAATTCTTTAACACGAGCATGGTCTGTTACCGACATGTTCAGGTTTTTCACCGAAATGGGGTGTGAACAGATTTCTTCTAAACGCTTGTCTTCACCGTTAACCTGAATTTTGATGGTTTCATGGTTGTATTTGTGTGGCAGTGCATTATAAACCCAAGGGTAATAAGCAGCACCATATTTAAGGTTGTTTACCCCTACACCGTTACGGAAATTCAAAACGATGTCTTTGTCTTTACGGTTTACGAATCCTTCGAATACATCTAACACGGCAAAGCGATTTTGCATCTCAGCACATTGCATCAACATTTGTTGTTGCAAGCTGTAGCATTCATCCGCTTTCTTTAATAACACCGCGTCAGGACTCGCAAGAATAGTAGGTTGATTTTCGCGTTTTACGGCGTTCATACCTTCTTGCAACTGATCGTAGTCGATATCGTCGTTATAATCACCTACAGAAACGATATAACATTCGCCACCGCCATTAGAGAAAAACAAACGTACGGTATCGTACATGAAAAATTGTTTGTCAAGTTTGATGTTTTCAACTTGCAATGACGCGTTCAAGGAAACATTTATTTCTTGAGGGATATATCCTCCACCAAAGAAATCTACGTAATCCAACATGGATGTAATGTGAACGGCTTCGTGTTTCACACTTGCACCACCTTTGATAGCCTTTTGGGTGTATCCAACGAAAGCCGGTACCGCAGTAGGTACTTGGCCAACGGAAGGAGGTAGGGTAGAAATTTCTTCTACATACACACCCGGAGTTTTGTAATTTGCCATTTTTTAAATTATTGTTTTGTTATACTAATTATTTTCGATCTATGGCAAATCTATAGGATCAGTATTTTATTTCACGTAATAAAATATACTTGTGTGGATAAGTAGGATGGGTGGTGAGGTCATTTAAAGAGAATTTGGATGCCTTGCATTTTAATCGCACAGAATCTTCTCCTTCGTAACTCCCTTTGCAGTAGCAGTTTATGTCAGATAATGCGGAGAGTGCTATCTCCTCTTTTGAGATGAAAAATGTGTAATCGTCGTTTTCCACGTCTAATTCGCTGAAGTGAACCTTATCGGTATCTTCATGGATAGAAGTAGGCATTCCCTCGGCAGGATGTGACTCTTTCACCACATAACAAATGTGGTACTTTTTCTCCTCACAAAGAAATCTAATTTGATGCGCCGACTTATTTTTTAATTGTGAGAAAAATGCTTGTGGTTTAGCAATCAGAACATGCAAAACTCCCATCTTTTGGTAGGGTTTCGGCAATGCAATGGCTTTGACTTTTTCTCTTATTTCTGAATGATTAAATAATATTTCTTGATTGATGCTTTCAGTACCTAGAATATCGGTGTAATAGTGGTGCTGTGTGTAATGTATTGGAGAATCGTCTATTTCCGTATATAAGGCATAGCTCAAATCGTTAATTCCTATATAAATAGAAAGTTCGATTGCCGAAGAAGTAGGAACTATCATTGGCTGGCCTGGATTATTGGGATCTTCTTCTATAGATATAATGAGCCGGTTTTGCCACATTTTCCAAACACACCGGTGATTCCTTAGCCAAGTTTGTGAATTTTCGCTAGGAAAGAAGGCTAAACAGTCCATATACCCCGACCTAAATACAGGATGCGTACTTTCTATTTGTAACCAGGGGATATACCTCATTTTCTTTGTAAATTAGGAGCAATTCCGCTAATCGCTGGAGTGGTTCGTTCAAAACCAGCGGATCTAAATACAGGGATTAATGAGATTTTATAATATAAATGGGGCAAAAGCTTGGAACCCACGGTTCCCCATAAATTGCTCAGTTCGCGTTCTTCCAAATTATTCAACTCCACAGAAAGTGAATCAATTTGGGAGGGCAAATCACTTATATTTGAACTGTTGAGAGTAGGATTGGAAACAAAATAATTGAGAATAGAATTAATATACTTTACCCCATCTGGGTATTGTTTTCCAGAGAAATTGGCGGCAAAAAGTACATGCGCATGGAATAGTCTAGGACCCGATTCGGAAGCGAGGCCTCTGTAACCGCCCGCTCGATTCATGGTGCGGTCTTCTTCAATACGGATTAATTGCAGGTGAATTTGATTTTCAGTTTGAAGCGCTTTGCCCCCGGCAATATCCATTAAATTGGAAAATACCAGTATATCTTCGGGCGTATTCAATTGGTATTTTAAATGCGCATTCAGTTCTTCACAAAGGGCGTTTAAAACATCATAGACCATAACGATTATTTTTTAAGTGCCCACAGGATCAGGCGAGTAAGGTAAATACTTAAGAAACAAAATCCCAAAATCACAAAAAATAAGGTTTCAATACCATCGAAATATATGGCAAGCTCGATGAGTTGGTCCGGAATAATATTCGCAAAAAGGTAATAAAAAACGAAAGCCAAAACGGGAGCAATTAATAGCGATAAAAAAAACCATTTTACTTCGCGTGCAAATCCTTGCTTCAAGCGTTCACGTTTGTTATTTTCAAACTTTTTCATCAAGGAATCCTGCGAATCGGTAACCGCTCGGAAACTCTTCCGATATAATTCCCTTTCTGTACGAAGTTCCATTTGTTTGAAGAAGCGATCTGGATTCATAAACGAGATAGTTGATAAGATTTACAATGCTATGATTTTTTGTCGGTATTATACTATGTTATGAGTATAAAGTATGCAAATAGGATTAAAATCGGTGCTAATTTTAACGCAAAACCTAGTTTTTTTGGTGATTCTGAACAAAGCGATTTGTTTTAGACTAATTAAAATGATCTGGAAAATCGCTACTTTCGAGCAGTAATAAGCACCCTTTCAACCCCATTTTTGCTGGGGTGTTATTAAAATTCCTAAAGGATGAACTATATCTCAGATATCGAATTGGATTTGGCTTGGTTAGAAAACTTGATTCAATATCAGTTGGGAAGGGCATCGCAAGAATTGGTAAATCGCATTGAAAATGGAGGTGAAATTTTACCTCCTCAAATTGAAAATGGAGGATTTTACAGCGATAATTTGAAAGCTTGGAATCCCAGTGGAGTCGAGCGCGGTTTAATTGTGATCGGATTGGCATTGTATTTTAAGCCCAGTATTTTTGATCCATTGCTAAAGGCGGCCAAAGACAGTAACTACACCGAAACACGTTTAGGGGGAATTATTGGAACGGCTCAAGCCCCTTTCGTGCCTACCGGCGAAACCGCAATTTTCCTTTTAACGAATGGCTCGGTTCAAGAACGCATGTTAGTTCTGCATTGTTTAAACCAAGAACATTGGCTTTTTGAAAAGGGTATTTTAATTTTTGATTATAAGGAGCCTGGATTGCCGCTATCCTTTCAACCTTTTTCTTTGAGTAGCGATTACATGGAAATTTTCTCAAAGGGTATGGCCACAAAACCGAATTATTCGAGCCAGTTTCCTGCCTCATTGGTTAAAACTACTATGGAATGGTCTGATTTGGTTATTTCAAAAGAATTGAACAGGGAAATTCGCGATATAGAATTGTGGTTGGAATTTGAGCAACGTTTATTCGGTGAAATGGGTTTGGGAAGGAAAATAAAAGAAGGATATAAGGCCGTTTTTTACGGTCCTTCCGGAACTGGTAAAACGCTCGTTGCGGGTTTGATCGGAAAGAAGTTTAACAGAGATGTTTATCGGATCGACCTGTCTCAATTAAGTTCAAAATATATTGGTGAAACCGAGAAAAATATCGATAATTTATTCAAACAAGCCAGGAATAAGAATTGGATATTATTTTTTGATGAAGGGGAATCCTTGTTTGGCAAACGTTCGCAATCAGGACAGTCTAATGAACGATATGGGAATCAGCAGGTAGGTTTCTTGCTTCAGAGAATAGAGGATCATCCGGGGGTAGTTATTTTAGCCACGAATTTAAAGAGTTCAATAGACGAAGCTTTCTTAAGGCGTTTTCAAAAAATGATTTACTTTGAAGCGCCTGATAGTGAGTACCGTTTGGAATTATGGGCAAAGGCCTTGGACGGTACTTTGCCTTTAGCTTCTAACATTGATCTGCGAGTGATAGCAAAAGAGCATAAGCTGGTGGGGGGGCAAATTGTTAATATTGTAAAGCAAGTTATTTTGCGAGAATTAGGGGCTGAAAAGGGAGAAATCCGTTTAAAAACCTTACTTGACGCGATTGAGGAGGAACTGAATAAAAAATAAGCATCCCCGATGGGACTTGAAGTTTTCCACAAAGATTTGATCGGATATCGAGGAATCGGTGTTCAGTCCTTTCTTTTGTGATTCAGTAAAATTGCACGCAATACCCTGAATAAAAACAAACTACTATGGCTTTAACTGCAGAATTAAAAAAACAGGATACAAGCACACCACCTGCGAATACGGCCACCAACTCTGGTCCTGCATCTGGTGCGCAAACCACTTTGCCTGCCAATCAAGGTGCGAGTGTGGCTGGAAATTCCTCAGGTACCCCGGCACAAACGACTACGGTCCCAGCAAAACCAGCAGGACCTTCAGTTGCCGGTAGTGCGATGGCAATGGTTGGGGGCGCTCGTATGGCAGCAAGTGCCAAGAAAACAGTTGCCGATAGAACGGCTAAAAGCCAAACAATGACGGGTGCCGCCGTGGATATCAGTGCAGGTCGTGACGACAGTGATGACGAATCGGTGGGCGATCAGGCAAAAGGAGTTGTAGATGACGCTTTTGGGGTTATAGGAGATGCAAAGGATGAGTTTGAAGACGGTTATAAAGCCGTTAACGAAGCTCAAGGTAAAGAGGAAGACGATTTGTCTGAAACCGTACAAAAAGACATGAAAGGTCTTGCAGTGGCTGCAAGTGTTATGGGTACCGTTTCAGGTATAAAGGCAATGTCTGATTCTTTAACCACCTTAATGGATCCCAATAAAGAGTTTTTAGATAAAATAGAGGCGGGTTTTGAAATGGGAGAAGGCATTGCTGGAACGGTAGGTGCAGCATCTGATTTTACCAATGAAGTGGCTGCTGAAGGTTCTAAAGTTGCTTCAGATTCGGAAGCAGTGAGTGCATGGTCGGGCAGTGTAGGGGATGCTATCGGAGCAATCAAAACAGGGTTCTTAACGGTAAAACAATTGGTAACCACCATAAAAGAACGGAATGATAGTAGTAAGAGAGAAAAAGCTCTTGAAGGCTTGGGAATTGCGCAAGGCTTTGTAGAAACGGGGAAATCGGTTTTAACTGTAATAAATGGAGTAAAAGAAGCCTTAGACGGTGGTACTTTCGGTGGAGTTGCTGCCGCGATTCCTGGATTAGACATTGCACTTTCGGGTATTGCTATAATCAAGGAGGGATTTTATCTGGTAGTATCTTATCGCGATTATAAGCAGATGATTGCAGAGAACGAATCGAAAGAAAAGGATCCTGGGTCAGTGGTAAAAGAAAAGTCTGAGGAACTTAGAAAATACGATGCTACCATTTCAAATTATAAAGTAGCGATTACAGAAGATGAGGAAAAATCTGCCATTCTGGAAGAAAAAATAAAAACGGCATCCGATGAAACAGGATTTTTTAAATCCACTTCAGATAAACAAAATCTGATCAATGAGAAGATTAAATTAGATGCTAATATTCTTAGAATGAAGAATCAGACTGCAGCGGTTGCCGTTCAAAAAAATGATCTCGAAGCGGCAAATCCGGATGTCCTAGAATACGCAATGGTGGGCGAAATCGCGGAAGCCAACAAAAAGAGAATCGTAAGAAATTCCATTTTATTGGTTGCGGAATTTGCAAATCTAGCCGGGTCTATTGCCAATTTAACGGGTGTAGGAGCTATAGCAGGCGCTAGTTTGAAAACAGCTTCAGCCTCGGTGAAGGTGGCATTGCCTGCTGCTCGCGCTGCGAAACAAGCAGGTCGAGATCGACATGCCGGTAAAGAGGCTCGGGGAGAATCTGATGTGATGACCAGCGGTTTTGATGCCAGTAAATCCACCGCAGCAAAAAGAGATTATCGCATGAAACAGGTGAATACCCTCCTACAACAAATTCAAAATTTGAAAACATTGAAAGGAGCGGCATTTGATTCAAGAGCCAAACAATTAGAAATGTATATCTCAGCTATGGGAGTGAGTCCAGGTAAGTTATTTGCTCAGAATGGCAACCAAAAGGAACAAATAACCATGCTTTACAAAGCCTTAATACAAAGAGAAATTTAAATTTTCAAATATGATTAACGAAGACAATACCTTACAAATTATACAAAACCAAATATTACCATTGGGCTATAAAGCACAATTTATCGAAGAGTTTAATGAGCTTCCCTTTAAAGTATTATTGGTTTATCCCTATGAGGAAGACGAAAAACCAGAACTCAAAGATTGGGCCTTGAATTTTACGGTTTTTCCAATGGGAGACGACCTAGACGGATCTGTTTTTTTGCAGATGTACTGGGAATATAATTTGAAAGTTTCATCTGATAATAGGTCTAAGGTTGCTGAAAAATTGATAGATATCAATTTTCAATTGCCCTTAGGAAGCCTTGGAATTTCACCGGAAACTGGAAGTATTTATTTCCGCATGGTGATGCCTATTGCGCTGCAAACGGAAATTACTTCCGCTTATATGTCGGATGTTTTGGATATGGGAATTTATCCGATGGAGACCTTTTTCCCTGAGTTGTCGGCACTTTTGTAATAAGGAGTGTTTGCATCTAAATAGGATTGTAGGGAGGTTGTGAGGCGTGCATTTGTCGTATAATTAACTACGATACTTAAGGTCAATACCTATTGGCAAAGTCATCGCAACTTTGCAATCTGTCAATGTCATTTCCAATTTGCAAGCTTTTATGCCTCAAGTTGTGATCGCAATTCAGTTTGAATCTTACCCCCATCTCGGTCTATATTCCCAATGCATGCCGATAAACGCTCTGCACTTACGTCTTGTAAAATTTCTTGAACAGCAGAGCGTTTGAGTAGTATGTTTACCAGACTTACGTATTTAATCTTAAGGATGCTTTTTCCGACAAAATATGTGAGGGCATTTACCTTATAAGCTACCAGTTGCGGACATCCAATCAATGCCGTTTCTAATGTGGCCGTGCCACTGGCCACCAAGGCGTAACCACCTGTTTGAGCTGCTGTGTTTAAAATATCGAAGGTTTTATTGAAAATGATTTCAGCCTCGAGTTGCGATTCTTGCAAAACTTTTTCGTAAAATTCTCGGGATAAACTGGGGGCTCCCGCCACACAAATATGAACGTGTTCTTTTTCATGTTGGCGCACCGCTTTGATGAAATTAGGCATTAAATTGCGCACTTCGGCAGGTCTAGAACCCGGTAAAAGTGCGATTGTTTTGGTATTGGATATAAGCGCAGGCTCCGAACTTAAATAGGTGTGAACGGCTTTGGCGGTTGGATTTCCCACGTAAACAGAAGGCATGCCATATTTAGCAAAAAACGCCACCTCAAAAGGAAAAATCACCAACAGGGAATCAATAACCTTTTTCATGGTTTTAATGCGGCGGGTATTCCAAGCCCATGCCTTGGGGGCGATATACCAAACTACCTCAATGTCCTGGCTTTTGGCGAATTTTGCAAGTGGGAGGTTAAATCCGGGATTGTCGATACAAATTAGCAGATCGGGATTTTCTTGTAGGATATTGACTTTGGCCTGCTCCATAAATCCTTTAATGGTTCGGATGTTTTTAAGCACTTCTACCAAGCCCATAATATTTCGATTCTTATAGTGAGAAAGCAAACGGGCTCCGGCCTCCTCCATTTTATTGCCACCCCAACAAACCAGTTCCCAATTGGGATATCGCTGCCTTATTTCTTGAATGAGCGCTGCCCCATGTTCGTCGCCGCTGGCTTCACCCGCAAGCAGAAACACCTTTTGAGGAGTGGTGGGATTTCTGTTTAATAGTGGGCTATCTGGACGCATTATTTAAGGTATGCTTTTAAAAGGAATATGTAAGAGTGAAATACCAACCTTGAAGAAATAATTAAAAGGGCTTAAAACCCTTGGGTAATGCGCACAATGGCTACCGTAGCAGCAATCATGGTTCCAACCATCCATCCACGGGCCCAAAAAATGAGTGAGTCGCGTTTGAGTAAGAGAAAGAAAATACCAATATTAGCAGCTACTCCCACTTGGAAAGAGGTATTGTAAGCCGCGGATAAATTAAAGACTGCCCATAGGAAGTTTTCAGGTTTAATTCCTTGGAAATGGGCTACAATGATACCCAGTAATAAGGCATTGATACAAGCCAATATCAAGCCAAAAACAATATGTAGGGGTTTAGTTTTCATGCAAGTTCCATTGATTAATTAGTGCGATGCGATTATGATCGGTAAGGTCAAATTGGGTAGGTACTACCGAAATATAACCATTATCGAGCGCCCAAATATCGGTATCTTGGCCTTTGTCCATGTTAACGAACTGACCGGTCATCCAATAATAAGAACGGTTGAAGGGATCTTTACGCTCTTCAAAATCTTCCTTCCATTTTGCTTGTGCTTGGCGACATACTTTGAATCCTTTGATTTTTTTATCTTCCGGAACTGGAATATTTACATTCAATAAAGTTCCGTAGGGAAGTCCGCGCTTTAGGGTTTCCTTCGCAATTTGTCGGATAAAGGGTTTAATGTTCTCAAAATCAGCATCCCATGCATAATCACAAAGTGAAAATCCGATTGCGGTCATGCCATCAATAGCCGCTTCCATGGCGGCCGACATGGTGCCGGAGTATATGACGTTGATTGACGAATTGGCACCGTGATTGATACCTGAAACCATGAGGTCTGGTCTGCGGGGTAAAATTTGGTCGATTGCCAATTTAACACAATCTACGGGGGTTCCAGTACATTGGTATGCGGTAACGCCTTCATGAATATCCACTTTAGTGATGCGAATGGGTTGATTGATCGTTATCGCATGTCCCATCGCGCTTTGGGGTTTATCGGGAGCCACAACAATAACATCTCCAAGTTCTTTCATTACCTCAATGAGTGCGGTAATTCCGGGTGCGGTAATGCCGTCGTCGTTACTAATAAGAATCAGGGGTTTAGAATCTGACATGATACAAATTTAGGGTTAAGGGTTGGGATTTGGTAGGGAATCTAATGGGTTTTCAAAGTAACGTTGAATCTGTTGGTCTTCGGAATATAGATGAAAGTGATGAGTTTGTGCTTCGGCCACGAGATATCTGTCGAACGGGTCGCGGTGCAAAAAGGGAAGCTCTTTAAGGGCATCGAGGGTTTTAGGGTGTATGGGTAATAGGGTGAATTGCATCATTTGTATCCATTGTTCTAATTGGGTAATGGTAAAATTTATTTTTAGTTTGTTGAGGGAAATTTTTATGGATATTTCCCAAAGGCTCATGGATGAAACAAAAATATCATTATCGATATTTTGGAGGATTTCTCTTTTTTCGGGACTTAATTTTTGGTCGCCGTTGAGATACCATAGTAAGATATGCGTGTCTATTAGTATGCCAAATTTGGGTGTCATTGTTATTTATTGGTGTTATTGAAAAATCCTTCACATGTAATCGTGAAAGTCAGAAAGGGGTTCGTCGAAATCGTTACTCATGGAAATAGCTCCTTGTAATATTCCTGGGGGAAGTCGTTTTCTGGGGTCTGTTTCTGTTCTTGAAAGTAGAAAGTCAATATACACGTCTAATTGCTGTTGTTGATAGACTGGTAATTGGCGAATTTTGGCAATGATGGGTTCTACAAAAATATTATCTGATTTGGTGTAGTTGGCGATGGGCTCGCAAGCTAATTGTTTTGTTGCACCCTTTGATTCTGAGTTGTCGATTAAATCACGCAGGAGCATTTCTAAAAGGTTACTAAAAGAAGTCCGATTCAATCGCGACCAGGCATGTGCTTTCTCATGTAAAAGAGAGTCTATAGAAATATTAATGCGCTTCTTCATACTGTAAATATACACAATGAAAAAATAATACACAAAATATAATAGACATTCAATTTTCACAAGCTCTTACAGCCAAATTTGCGGTTTGTGAAATATATTCAGAATAGTTTCGGTGTGTAAAATTTCCTCCGAGGAGGGGATGAGGTTTCAGGGGGTTAAAGGCGCTTAGAATTGCTGAAGCGTGTTGAATTTCCCCCAAGAAAAAAGGGCGCCCTTTGGAGACGCCCTTTTGGTATGAAAATAAAATAATGATTAGAACAAATAACGAACACCAATTTGTGCACCCCAAGTAGTAGAAGTACTGGTAATATCGGTGAAAGTAGTGGTTGGCAAAGCGCCACCTGCAACATTTAATTGGTAAGTTCCATCGGTATTAGCACGCAATACAGCACCGTTATTAACGGTTAAACGCTGTGCAATACCCCAGTTAGAATTGATCAAGTTGCCCACATTCAAGATGTTAGCACTCAATTGTAATTTGTGGTTGGTACTTCCAATTTTCTTGAATACATCTTGATAGATGGCCAAGTTAAAACGGTGTAACCATGGGAATAAAGCCGCATTACGATCGGCGAAATTGCCCACATTTTTGCTTAAATACGCATCTTGGTCGATATACGCATCCCAAGCCGCAGCTTGTTCATCAGCAGTATATGTTTTACCGCTTGCAGTGAATTCTTTGAAGGTAATATCAGAAGATTTGTGAATGAAAATCAAGTCATTATTTCCTATTCCGTCGTTGTTGATATCCGTAGAATATACGTAGTTAAAGCGACCTGCATTAAAACCTTCGTAACTTAAGGTTACAGTGGTAGCAAAGTTTTTAGCATATTCTTTCGTATAAGAAATAGCACCGACTACACGGTGAGGAGTTGCAAATTGCGACTGTGCCAAATAAGGCGTATTTTGGTTTTGACCTAAAGCAGTACCAATGATTGGGTTGTTTGTAAATGCAGAAGCTGCTTGAGATCCTGGATTCGCTGTTATGTCCATGGTATTGTTATAGGAATAACTTACAAAAAGGTCTAAACCATTGTGGAAGTCTTTCTTTAAGGTAAAAGATGCACTGAAACCTTGACCTTGGTTGGTGTTGCTCATTACGATGGCATTACGAACCTTAGAATTGTTAAAACGAGCTGAGCTAGAAGTATACCCCGCGCGCTCCCATGCAGTTCCCGCAAATAACATAGTGTCAGAAGGAGCCATATTGGCATCAAACTGATAGATATCGTTTAAAGACTTGGTATAAATGATATCCGCAGTAAAGTCGATATCATAAGGTAATTTATAGTCAAAACCGATACTTGTTCTCCAAACTTGAGGGAAACTAAAACTAGGGTCTACCAATGCATATGACCCTCCTGAAGAAGGCAATGCTGCAGGTTCAGTAGGGAATTTGCTGTAGTAACCATCCCATTGTGGGTTAAACTGGGTAATGCCATATTGGTCTAATTCAGATTTAGAATCCAAGGTTATTGTAGATTGTAATCCATACGCATTCGTAACTTGGTTGGTATACCATACAAAGGGAAGGCGACCGGTAAAGATACCTGTTCCACCTCGAACGATCATAGATTTATCTCCTTTTACATCGTAGTTAACTCCCACACGAGGAGACCACAAAAGCTTGCTACTTGGCCATTTTGATGGATCGTATGCAAATGCTTCGGTTCCATCTGCGTTTTTAAACGGAGTGGTGTTAGCATCTGCAAATACGCTGAATCCCCCATTTGCAGAAGCTTCTGTAAGATAAATAGGAACGTCAACACGCAAACCACCGATTAATTTCAATTGGCGATTCAAGCGGTATTCATCTTGTACATAAGCAGCAGCTTGTCCAAAGCCCATCTCAGCGATAGGATTATTATTACCATTGTAACCGTAAGTTGCAGCGAAAACGGTAGGTTGTTCATCGTTTAAGAACTGTGACAATGAATCGTAGCGGTAGTAGCTGGTTCCATAACGCATGAAGTTATTTCCTACATACATTTGATCGTAAGCAAGGCCTGCGGTTAACGTGTGTTGTTTGGTATTATAGGTGAAGTTATCAATAAACGAGTATGTATTGTTTACTACTTTATTATTCCAACTAAACAATTCGTATCCAAAAGAGATATATTGATCGTCGTCTTTTTTAATGTCTACAAAAGGGAAGGGATCGCTACCTGTACCGCGAGCATCAACTACATTGGTAGCTGTTACCAACAATTGGTTACTCATGCGGCTGTTTAAGTTACTTTTCAATTCCAAAGAAAGAGAACTAACGGTATTCTCAAAAGAATACAATGAATTCTCATAACTCATGGCATTGTTACTCCAACGATTAGAGGCAGAACGCGGATTTGGGGCTGAAGTACCGTTGGTAATCTGATCGTTATTGCTTTTTACATAGTTGTAACGTGCACTTAATTTGTGCATGTCGTTGATATTCCAGTCTATGCGACCTAACAATTTATAGTTACGGGTACTGAAATTTCCTAAGTCTTCAAAAGCACCGGTTTCGTAACCGTATTTATCTTTTAAGTGCTTACTCACGGCTTCAAGGTCTGATTTCAAAACACGTGAAGCGTTTGGATCTGCAGGATCTACACCGCTTTGCGCGGATTTCCAAAGCAATCCGGGTTTGGATGTACTTTCATATTCAGCATTTGCAAAATAGAAAACTTTATCTTTCACCAAGGCGCCGCCTACGCGGAAACCATAAATATTGGAAGAAGTAGCAGGTAAATCCTCTAACGTTACATCTCCAATTTTAGTTCCGTTTAAAGATTCGTTACGCATGAATGTGTACACAGAACCTTCTGTTTTGTTGGAACCACTGCGGGTAATTGCATTTACACCGGCACCGGTGAAATTACTTTGACGCACATCGTAAGGAGAAACGTTAACTTGAACAGCTTCTATCGCATCTAATGAAATAGGTTGTGCATCTCCACCGGGTAGGTTGTTAGTACTTAACCCGAAATTGTTGTTAAAGTTGGCTCCATCAATGGTGATGTTATTGAAACGACCGTCGCGACCATTAAAACTATTATTACCACCGGCTTGAGGAGTGAATTTAGTAAAATCGTCAATTGAACGCGCAATAGTGGGTAGGGTATTCAATTGCTCTTTAGATAAGTTCAAATTAGAACCCGTTTTGGTACCGGAGTTTCGACTAGAAACAATCGATACTTCGGATAATTTCTCACTGCTTGCACTTAAGTCTAAATCTAATTTGAAATTCTCTCCTAAAACCAAGTAAATATTATCAATGCTGATGGTTTTTGAAGCAGTAACGGTAAGCGTGTAGGGTCCTCCTGCTTGAACGTTAAAAATATCGTAACCACCACCCACACGGGTATTGGTTTTGTACTTAGCATTGGTGGTTGTGAGCACCAAGTTGATTTTTGCATCTTCAACGGCAACACCATTATCGGTAATGGTACCCCCGATTGAAGAATTCGTAACCTGTGCCATGCTGAAGGCACTTAAGCAGGCTGCGAATAAAGATAGGATGAGTTTTTTCATTGTTTTAAAAATGATTTATTTGGTGATACAAATTAACGGCAACAAAAGCAGTAAAATATTACCAAATTATGAACTATCGAACCTGGATGTTTTACAAAGCGATTTAAATGTTTAAACACTTTGATAAAGCGGACTTTTCACACTTACATCTTTAGCCGTTAATACCACAGAATGCGAATCAACAAGTTATTCACCTTTTTTATCGGTTTGTTTTTATCGATTACCGAATAACTATATTTTTGTTCTTTTTTATGCGATATGTTCTTCTGACACTTACCCTGTTATTTACGACATTTTTCCCCAAATCGATTATTGCGAAATTTTCACCTGAGGAGATTTCACAAATATTGCAGAAAGTTAATGGAGAACTGCTTGTTAAATTTGGTGATCTTGGGGCTGATGAATCGTGTTATTTAGAGGTAGGGGATTCCTTAATTATCATTCCTCAAGGACATCATTACGTATTTTCCTATACACGGGAGCGAGGTGGCATTGAACGTTTGGATCGCTCGGTGATGCACGGACATAATTTTTTGAGAAAAATATTTCTATACAACGATGAAATTTATGCTTTTGGTGGATACGGTTTTTGGCAGACCCATGGTAAATTAATTCGATTCAGCCGTCAAACGCACGAATGGGAATTGGTATTGTTGAAGGGCGCACCTCCCACGGGATTGCCTGCCATATCATTTTTAAAAGGGGATACTTTATTTGCATTTTATAACATCGAAAAGCATCCCGAATTGAATGTAGATTCGATTTCGAGAAATGCATATATGATTGATATGCGCACTAAAATCGCAACAAAATTCAAAATTAAAAATAACAATCATTTCGATTATTACAGACCCAGTTTAAACGATCAAAACTCGCGCTATGCTTTTTATGGATTCCAGGGTTCTATTTTGCATATATTTGATAAAGTGGAATTTAAGTTTTATACTACCCATGGATCACCCAATTTATTCAAAGGTTATCCTATGTTACGTGGTACGGCATTAGATTCTAATTTTGTGGTTATATATGACGAAACGATTCGGATATTTCCTAAGAATGCACCTGCA
Organism: Bacteroidia bacterium; assembly: GCA_965655465.1. Lineage (GTDB taxonomy): Bacteria > Bacteroidota > Bacteroidia > NS11-12g > UBA955 > VMCP01. The sequence continues at coordinate 30,360 of CBFHGY010000002.1, forward strand.
CTGAATTTCCCAATTCAAGATTATTTGGATCTTTATTGTACCTCTATTGAAATGAGAAATCAATTGGTACCCATAGATAAAAAAGAAGGCTTTGTACCCATGGAAAATGTTTGGATTATTGGAATTGGAACGGCAATTTTGGTGCTTCTATTCTGGTTTTTGGGCAAATTATTTCTTACAGGTAAATCTTTGCTTAAATCTAGATGGTCTAAAGTATACGACGTCATGAATCAGCAACCGTATTTTGCTGCAATTCGCACCTTGTCTCCAGGTATTTACAGTGAAAAAGAAATCGATATTGTTTTAAGGATTGTGCATATTCCGAAACACATCCGAAAACTGAAACGGATTACCCTACTAGAAGAATTAAACCGCTTGCAACCGGGATTTATTGAAAAATATCCAGCAGAGAAAGAAGGTACATCAAGAAGTTATCGAATTAATTATGTTTGAGAAACTAAGAATACATCCATGCAATATTGCGTTTTTCGATGGTTATCGCCGCAACGAATAAATTTTCCAAGTTTAAATAGGTCTTAAACTGGGCGTTGTAATCGGAATGATAACGTTCATTGAGCAATGCCAATCGGTCTTTTACTAGGGAAATTCCTAAGTTGGTTCCTCCCGATTTTCCGTTGGTTTTAGCTACTGGATTGGTGATATTAATATGTAATTGATAATTTTCAATAGCGCTAATTTTTACAAGGATATTGCTCGGTTCTTCGCGATCTTCGAATCGACCATATTTGAGTGCATTCTCTAATAAAGGTTGCAAAATTAAGGGAGGGAGGTACCATTCTCGAGTTTGGATATTGGGCTCAACAAGTATCTCAAAATTGATAATGGTATCATCTTCAAAGCGCATTTTTTCTAATTGCATGTATTTTTTTGCAAAATCAAGTTCTTCTTCTAATGAAATTAAATCTTTATTAGAGGTTTCCAAAAACATCCTATTTAAAACAGCCAATTTACTCGTTGCTTTCAATGCCTTTGTTTTTTCCGATTTTACAATCAAAGATTGAATCAAATTCATGATGTTAAATACAAAATGAGGATTGAGATTCGCTTTTAAAGTGCTCAATTGAAGACTTGCAATTTTTTGATTCATCGATAGTTTTTCTCTTTGATATTGGAAAATCACATATCCTAATAAACCAAGTGTTATTATCAATACAAACCAAAACCCAACGGTGTAAAACAGTCCTTCCTGAATCCGAAACAAAATATGTTGCCTGCCTTTTTCGGGCCCAACCTGTATTTTATACACACCATGAGGGAAATTTTCGAGAGCGTATGGTTCATTAACTCGAATGAATTTTCGTTCAATAAATCCTTTATGATTCCAAATTTCTATAGGTTGACGGCCATATTGGTTGTAAAAATAATTATTGCTTTTTATTAAGAAGGAAAAGGTTTGTCCTACCCATGTACGGGGAATAATCGTTTTAAAATTAAAGGACGCTCCCTTAAGAGATAAATCAGATTGGGTTTGAAAATCGAGGGCATTGTTTTGGTCTGTGGGTATAACCATGATTTCACCTTTCCCTTTTTTGTACAAAAACTCTTGGGTGGTTTGTACGGGTTCGAAACTTAATGGTGATGACCCTAAATAATGTTGCCCCAAAAATTCTAATTCATAACGAGTATCGTTAATTTTAAATTGATACGCATTGGAACTGTTGCCCATCCATAATGAAGTACCATCAGAATTGATCCATTCAATGAGCATGTCTGGGAATAAATCTTTTAAGTTAATCTGATTTAAAGTTTTGATTTTTTTTGAAAATCGATTTAATCCAGATATTCTAATGGTATTGCCTATTTGTGTTATCAGGTAATTTCCACAAAAGAAGAATTTATTTTTGGTGATATCCGAAGCTAGATCTGTGCTTAAGGGAATAATGGAGTTGTTTTCAGCAAGCGCAAAACCTTGATTTTCTATTTGTAACAATAGGTAATTTTTGTTTTGAGCATATTTGACAATGTTTTTAAATTCCGAATTGCGGTTTTTTATTAAACGGCGCGTTTGGAGATTATAAAAATCCGCTTGACCGAATAATCGAAATAAATACAATTGATCTTGGTGCACACAAAAAGACTCGTAAAATCCTTTTGTGAGTGTTTTAATTTGTTTGCTTTTTCGATCGAAATAAGATATTTCCGAATTATTCAAGAAATACAAGGTGTCTCGGTATTCTATGATATGTTTGAAACTTCCCGTTATGGTCATCACCGACCAATTAGGATGGTTTTTTTGTTTTATGTACGCCGTAAACGAATTCCATGCGACGATATAATTATCGGTTATTTTAAAATCATGATACCCTCCTGGTACTTTTATGTATTTGTCATAATGGGGTTTGAAATAGGCACCATCGGTAAGTGTTGAGAACCAAACGCCTTTATGAAAAGGATCTACAGTTACTGCCCAAGCGTATTTTCTTTCGTCTAGTATACCTAAATGTATAGTGGCAGGACCATTGGGATCGTGTTTCCAAAAATATCCATTATTTAAATCTATATTATTACCGATAGCGAAATAAATCTGCTTTTGGTCGCCATCAATATCCCAGAAGGCAAGTTGTTTACGTTGATCGCTGGTAAATTCATAAACCTTGTAATGCATGTTCTGATAATCCACATACATATTGGAAAAAAATCCCATGTAGGTGTGTCCATTAATTTCTTTGGCACACATTATTACGGATCGATTAAGGGTATCGTAATGATTTTTTTCGAACAAACGATGAGGTACCCATAAACCATCCTTGGTTTGTTTAAAGGGAACGCGGTTTATATAAAATGCAACATGTATTTCTCCATTTATGGTAAAAACATCTGTAGGAAAATCATTAGGTTCAACATTTAATAAAGATCGATCGAAAAGTGGATTTACAAAATGAGGAGTAATCCGGGTGATTCCTTTAGCGTGCACAATGTAAAGTTGTTCATTAATTTTACGAATGCGTCTTATTCTGGGCATTTCAGAATAACTCCAATGGTGCAATAATGCCCCGCTTAACAAGTCGAATTTATATAATCCAGAATCAAAGGAAGCCACATAAAAATGATTCCCTAACTGAGAAATGCCCCAAATTTGGGAAAACTTTACACGTTCACAAATTTGGTTATCCGCATCGGTATTGTTGGGAAATACATTTAAACCTGCGTCGGTACCAATCCAGATTTTTCCATCTTCACTTACATGAGTTACTCGTGAAACATTAGATACCAATCCTTTGAAATCATTAATTTCTTTGCCATAATCTATTTCCTGACCGAAGCATGTAGTAAAACTTCCCCAAGAAAATAAAATTAAATAAAGGATTGAAAGAGTTTTTTCCCGGTTTTTGATAGGGCTATTTGTGCTCCATTTTTTAAACATACGATGTTGCTGGTATAACTAGCAATTTGATTTAGAGGTACAATATACGAGCGATGTATTCGAATAAAGGTGTTTGGAAGTTGAACTTCAATGCTTTTTAATGTTTTGGATGCGATGAACGTTTTAGAATCGGTTACTATTTTTGAATAGGCACCTGAAGCTTCAATAAATAAAATATCTTGAAATGAAACCATGATATTTTCACCATTATCTTTAATGACCAAATGTTGGTCTAAGGAAAGTGGATTCGTTAATTGCTTTTTTAATTCTATTTTACGTTTCAATCGGTCCTTAAATCGAAGGATTTCTGATTCGCTCAAAGGCTTTAGTAAATAATCAAAAACATTAGTTTGTATGGCTTCTAAGGCATATTGAGAATGCGCGCTTACAACCACTATAGGAATATCTTCAGTTACATAAGGTTGAATCATAAGTCCGGTTTCATTGCGCAATTCATAATCGGTAAAAATAACATCGGCTTCAAATTTTTTCAAACAATTAATGGCCTCTTTTAATGAGGAAACCGCTCTTAATTCTTCAAACATGTCATGAGCAAATTCTCTTAAATAATATTCAATCATTGTTCTGCCGGAAAGCTCATCGTCGATAATTAATGCTTTTAATGCGGAGTTATTTATTTCTGACATAATGATGTAAATTCAACTATTCCCAAAAGTAATGTTACTTTGCGACATTCGCTATGCATGTATTAAAGAATCCTAAAAGTTTGGTATCAATAGATGAACAAGGTGCACAAATTGTGGCTTGGTTGGATCTTAAGAAAAATCAACAGGTATTATGGACGGTTAATGAGGCCTACTGGAATCGGGTAGCACCCGTACTTTTTCCTTTTGTGGGAAGATTAAAGAACGATAGGTACACATTCGGTGGAAGTTCTTACCCAATGAAACAACATGGATTTGCGCGAGATCGTGTGTTTGACATAATTCAAGCGAGTGATGAAAAGCTGGAATTGCAATTGCGTTCAGATTCCGCATCTCTGGAAATTTATCCCTTTAATTTTGAATTGGGAATCACATTTTCCTTATCAGAAAGCACCTTATTAATTGAAAATACGGTGAGAAATATCGATAAGCAACCGCTAATCTGCAGTTTTGGTGCACATCCAGGATTTCATTTAGAAGGGCTCATTTCAGAATATGCCATTCAAATTGAGGGTATGGTATCGGCACAGCGGCATTTGATCCAAGAGGGTTTATATACTGGAGACACGGAAACGCTGCATTTTGAGGACGGTGGAATTTTAAACCTGAACGAGGACTATTTTGAGCAGGATGCGATTGTATTTAAGCATGAAGACATTCAGAAAATGCGAATTTTGAAGCACGGCGATGGGGTTTTGGATTTTGAAACTAAGGGAATTATAGCCCCTTATTGGGGAATTTGGAAAAAGCCTGGAGCTCCTTTTATTTGTATAGAACCTTGGTGGGGCATCGCCGACAGCATCAACGCTACCGGAGATTTGACGCAAAAAGAGGGCATGCAGATTATAGAACCTTTAGAAAGTCGTAGGTTTGTATATCAAATAAAAGTTTTATGAAAGAAACGATATTAATAGTTGCCGTGTTGATTATGGTAATCAATACCTTTTATGGGAGGCATCAATCGGAAAAGGCCTTGGCGCTGTTGACCGATGAAGAACGAGGACGTTTTGTTGGTCAATTTGCAAAATTGAGAACCCTGAACTTATATGCATTGATGATCGTTTTGGCCTTGCAATTTGTATTGGTGTATTATGGTCCTAAAAATTTAAATCCTGCACTCATGTATACAGGAATTATTGCGGTGTATTTGGGGATCACGCAGTTTCTCTCCCACAGAAAAATGAGTGAGGTAGAAGTTCCTGATTCCTACCGGAAAATGTATAACCGTAATGCGAAGATGCGGTGGGCAAGCCAGTTGTTGATGATCGCTGCTGCGGTGTATTATATTTTGGGAACTCCTTGATTAGGCTATAGTCCAGTACATCGGAGTTGCAAAATATTCCCCACTTACGAGTAAACGTCTATACGATTTGTTGCGCCGATTATATAAGGCCTGTAACGGTCTTTTCTCTTAGAATCTTGCCCGTGCTCGAATAAGCGAAGTTACTGCGCTGATATACGGCTTTTGGGTTATAAAACCTTGATGAAAACTGCAAATTTAAAGGAAGTTGAAGCCCATTTTTGGTATAAAGTACCAATTTTTGACCTAAAATCGGATCTTCTTCATACCAGCAGAAAAAATCTTCGGCCTGCCATCCAGTTAGCCCTTGAAGTTCCGCTTCTACGCGTTCAAGTTGTATTTTTATTCCGCCGCTATTGATGGTGAAATCGCTGCGACCTATCCATTTAAAAGTATTTTTGGGAAATAATTCTATTATATCATGGGTTTGCATCCATTGATTTTTAGTGCAGGGATTTCGAAGACGCAAACCCGTATCATTCGCTTCAATTTCCGTTTCATCGATAAGTCGATATAAAGGTTCTCCTAGTGTTCTGCCCGCAAAATGCGAGTAGGTTTCGGTCATTCCAAAGGTGTGCACCCAGTTGGTATGAGGGAAATCCTGTAATAAGCGATCCTCTAATTCTTGCGAAATAGGACCGCCACCAATTAAAATATTTTGAAATTGATGCAACTTTTCTCTCGATACGTCATGGTTTAAAATGTGTTCAATCTGCATGGGGGTAAAGGAACTAAGTTTCGCATTACCGGAATATTCCAGCAATGGATTACTGCAAGGTTCTATCGCGTCAAATGCGGTTCCCCAAGTTTGTGCCCGTGCCCATTGCATGAAGCCTCCTGTTTTGTCTAAAGGCAATGCAATCAGTTGTTTAAGTTTCGTGCCTTTAATAAAATGTTTGCGGGTTTGTTCAGCACTCCACCGCATTAAATGGGTTTCGAAATAATAGGTTTTAGGATCGCCGGTACTCCCCGAACTTTGCAATTCAAAGCGTCCGTTATGGTTCCATTTTTGAATCCAATCTGTAGGGATTAACTCAGTTCCAAGCATAGGTTTTTAGCAGCTCAAACAGACGGTCGATATCTGCTTTTTGATTGTAATAATGGGTCGAAACTCGAATACAATCCACTTTGTTTTCGCCAACATACCGCAAAATTAAACCATTTTTACGGGCGTAATTCACAAATCCTTGTTGGGATTTTTCTCCCGATCCGTCCCCTTTAAATTGGGTAATTTTAAATCCAAGTTGAGCTCCTACATATTCCGAATCGGTATAATTCAGGGTGGCTACTTTTGAACCGGCATCCTTAAGGACATTTCGCAAATATCCTTGCAATTCCTTAACCCGGTTTTCGATGCGTTCCGCACCAATATGTTGGTACCAATTTAAAGCTGCTTTACAACCTTCCAGTTGGGGTCCTGAAAAACTTCCATAGGCATAACGGCTCACTTCTTCGATCGGAAGATCCATTTCAGGGGGCTGTGCGCTCATATCAAAAGCATTTACCGAATATGCGGCAACATGCGTAACCCGTGTATTGGCAATGCGTTCCTTCCGCATGTACATCCAGCCGCTGCCAATTGGGCCTAACATCCATTTATGAAAGCATCCTGCATAGTAATCGCAACCGATTTCTCGCACATTAAAACGGATCATTCCCAAAGGATGGGCGCCATCTATTACCGAAATAATTCCTTTTTCGCGCGCAAAATCGCAGACTTCCTTTACGGGTAAAATCTGACCTGTGGTACAAGGAATATGAGGTATGGCAATTACTTTTGTTTTGGGGGAAATTGATTTTGCTATGATATCCAGAAATTCCTGGGGGCTCGAACCTATTGGAACAGCGGTAATTTTAATGCCCTCTAATTGCGATCTGCGCATCCATGCAGCACAACCACCGATATGTTCATGGGTGGTTATAATAACTTCATCGCCCGTTTTTAAGGGAATGCCCCATGCGATGTGATTGATGCCCTCGCTTACGTTTTTGGTTATGCCTATTTCTTCAGGAAGACAACCAATGAGATCTGCCAATTGGGTCTCTAAAGTCTTGTCATGGTGCGGATATTGGGCGTTTTCTGCAATTTTTAAGTAGGCATTTTGAACGGCATCCAAAACGGGTTTGGGCGTAATTCCCATAGTGCCGTTATTCAGGAAAATTAATTCCTTTTTTAGGGGGAAATAACCACGGATTTTTTCCCAACTTGAAACATCAAGGTCTGAAATAGAGGTGGAGCCGTTCATTGACTTCCCCAAAGAAGGAAATAATGGAGCTGCAAATGCGGTGCTTAATCCTAACTTTATGAATTTCTTCCGTTCCATTGCCCCTGCATTTTACGTAATAATCTGTAAAATCAAAAACAAAGCGCGGAATTCTTTGTCTGATTTTGGGATTATATTGGATATAAAGCCGACTATAATTGGGGCACAGATGCCAAATATTAGTCGAAATGGATAACCTTTGAAATGGTTAAATGCTGCGTATGATAGATGCAATTTGGTCTCAATTCAAGGTGTATTTTTGCTTGGGGTTTGGAAATCAATTGTGCACACATTATGTAAGAGCCAGGAGTTTTTAAATCCTTTTTGAGGGATTTTTTAGATTTTCTGGATGAAAACAAGCCCCAAATGATTCATAAAGCAGCTGAAAACGGGTTTCTACAATAAGTTCCTTATTTTTGCGAGAGGTCAATCTAGATTAATTATGAATGTACTAGGGATTATGAGTGGAACGAGCATGGACGGTATTGATTTAGCACTGTGTTCTGTAAATCAGGAAGGTAATGACTGGAAGGTTGAAATATTAAAGGCAATAACCTTGCCGTATAATGAAACTTGGAGGGTTCGGTTGTCTCAACTCAAATACCAAAATCCCGAACTGTATGTAAGAACCGATGTGTTTTACGGCCGATATTTGGGTGAATTGGCTTTGGCCTTTCAGAAAGAAACGGGATTGAATATAGATCTGATTGCCTCGCACGGTCATACCATTTTTCATCAACCCCATAAATGGATTACCTCTCAAATAGGTGATGGCGCTACCTTGTACGGAACTTCCGGAATTCCTACAGTAAGTAATTTCCGCAGAGCTGATGTGGCTGCTGGCGGACAAGGAGCACCTTTAGTAACGGTAGGAGATGAACTTTTGTTCTCCGAGTATGACGCATGTTTGAACTTGGGGGGATTTTCTAATGTTTCTATAAAATCTGCAAGCGGACGGATTTCATTTGATATAGCTCCATGTAATATCGTATTAAATCGTCTTGCCCGCGAACGTAAATTAAAATATGATGAAGGAGGTAAAATTGCTGAAGAGGGCAGTATTATCTATCCTTTATTAGAACAATTAAACGCCATCTCTTTCTATGGAAAGTCTGCTCCCAAAAGTTTGGGACGCGAATGGATCAATAAAGAATTTTGGCATATTGTACGTGATTTCGACGATCAACCTCTTGAAGATCGGATGAAGACCTTGGTTATGCATATTGCCACTCAAATTTCTAAGGCTTTGGAATTGAATTCGGATACGCCTTTATCTGAGATGCGCATTTTGGTAAGTGGAGGCGGTGCTTTCAATACAACGCTCATGGATTATATCCAATCAGAAACCGAGGCTAATATAGTGATACCTGATTCCCAATTGGTTCAATATAAAGAAGCCATGATTTTTGCTCTGTTGGGAGCTATGCGTGTGAAGAATCTTAGCAACGTATCAGGGGCAACAACAGGGGCCACTCGTTCGGTAATTGGGGGTTCATTGGATGGGGATTTTTCAAAGCTATTATAACGTGAAACTAGATACATTAATACACAAGTTTGAGAACAAACAAGCACATATTGTGTTCTCATGGAAAGACAGTGAAACTGAAGCAGAAGGCTGGGTTGTAATCAATTCTTTACGAAACGGAGCCGCTGGCGGTGGAACCCGTATGCGTAAAGGCTTGAATCAGCGCGAGGTGGAAAGTTTGGCCAAAACGATGGAGGTTAAATTTACCATAGCTGGCCCTCCAATTGGTGGTGCCAAATCGGGTATTAATTTCGATCCTGCTGACCCTCGTAAAAAGGGCGTTCTGGAGCGTTGGTATAAAGCCGTTAAACCTATTTTGAAGCATTATTATGGCACCGGTGGAGATTTGAACGTAGATGAAATTCATGAGGTTATTCCGATGACAGCAGCTTTGGATGTATTGCATCCCCAAGAAGGTGTAGTTAATGGATACCATACTGCCTATACTCCGGAAGAGCGTTTGAAGGCTATTTCTCGCTTGCAAACCGGAGTTTTGTTGCCTATTTCTGATGAGCGTTTAACACCCTCTTTAGAAAAAGGATATACCATTGCCGATATGATAACGGGATGGGGTGTTGCAGAAGCCGTTCGCCATTACTATGAAATCTATGGTGGATTTATGAACAACAAACTTGCCATCATTCAAGGTTGGGGTAATGTTGCGGCTGCGGCTGCATTTTATCTTACCAAATACGGGGTTCGTATTGGAGGAATTATCGATCGCAATGGTGGAATCATCGATCCCAAAGGTTTGGGTCATGATGAAATCGTTTCTTTATTTCTAAGTAGAGATGGGAATGCTTTGAATGCACCCAATATGATGTCGTTTGAAGAAGTAAATGAAAAAATTTGGGATTTACCCGCGGAGATATTTATTCCTGGAGCGGCGAGCCGTTTAATTACGGAAGATCAAGTACATCGAATGGTACAATCGGGTATTGAAGTCGTTTCCTGTGGAGCCAATGTTCCATTTGCAGATTCAGAAATTTTCATGGGTCCGATTTCAAAACTAGCAGATTCTCAAATGGCTGTTTTGCCTGATTTTATTGCGAATTGCGGTATGGCACGTGTTTTTGCCTATTTAATGGGCCAAAATGCTGAACTTACTGATACGGCCATCTTCAAAGATGTAAGCGAAATTATTGCGGGCGCTCTTGCAAGAGTGCATCAATTTAATCCAAAATCTACAGGGATTTCCGCAAAAGCCTTGGAAATGAGTTTAACCGATTTAGTACGCCAATATGAATAAGCACATAGCCGATCGCTTTTGCGATTATGCAAAAATCGATACCCAAAGCGACCCAGATAGTACCACATTCCCGAGTACTGAAAAACAGAAAGACTTGAGCCGGGTATTGGTTCAAGAATTGTTAGAAATGGGTTTAGAAGATGCCCATTTAGACGAATACGGATATGTATATGCAACGTTAAAATCCAATGTGGCTGCTACGGTTCCTACTTTGTGTTTTTGCGCGCACGTAGATACGTCTCCAGATTGTACCGGTGCTGATGTAAAGCCTATAATTCATAGGAATTATCAAGGTCAAGACTTGGTACTTCCCGATGATCCAAAACAAGTTATTCGTACTGCAGAACATCCGTATTTAAATCAGCGTATTGGCGACGATATCATTACAGCCTCTGGTACTACCTTATTAGGGGCAGACGATAAAGCGGGGGTAGCGGTGATTATGGATTTTGTGCAATTCATGCAAAACAATCCTCAACTGCCTCATGGCGATATTCGTATTTTATTTACACCTGATGAAGAAATTGGGCGAGGAGTTGATTATGTAAATATCGAAAAGTTAGCAGCAGAAGTGGGCTATACCCTAGACGGAGGTGTTCGCGGAAGTTATGAAGATGAAACCTTTAGTGCTGATGGTGCAACGGTGAATTTTTACGGCGTATCTGCTCATCCTGGTTATGCCAAGAACAAATTGGTTAATGCATTGAAAATTGCAGGTGACTTTTTAAGTCGATTCCCCAAAGATTCTTTCAGTCCTGAAACTACTTCTGGACGGGAAGGCTTCGTACATCCGGTTACTATGGGTGGAGTAGCCGAACATGCTTGGGTTAAATTCATTGTGCGTGATTTTGAAACAGCAAAATTGGCCGAACACGAAGCACGTTTAAAAGCGATTGCAGAAGATACCGTTTCAGATTATCCAGGCGCACGCATGGAAATGAGTACCGAGGAACAATATCGTAATATGAAGGAAGTGGTGTCTTTGAGACCCGAAATTTCGGATTATGCGATAAAAGCCATAGAGATGGCAGGATTAAGTCCCAAATTAAGCAGTGCTAGAGGGGGAACCGACGGTTCTCGTTTAAGCTTTATGGGATTGCCCTGTCCGAATATTTTTACCGGAGAGATGGCATTTCATGGCAAACATGAATATGTAAGCGTTCAAGATATGGAAAAATCCCGCGAAGTGTTGGTACACCTCGCAGGATTATGGGCAGCTCATTAAGCGAGTTGCCCGATTTCTTTTAAGTGCATAAAGTGTGAGCGTACCGCCTTGAAAAAGGTTGGTACCTCATTGTATTTTACATTGAATTCAGCACAGGTCTTCTTTACAATCTCATTAATATTGGGATAGTGAATATGGCTGATTTTGGGAAATAAGTGGTGTTCTACTTGGAAATTTAATCCGCCTAACAACCAGGTTAAGACTTTGCTTTTGGTACTGAAGTTTGAAGTTGTGCGAATTTGGTGGGTAGCCCAATCGTCTTGAACGCGAATAGCATCTAATTCAACTTGTGCGGTTTTCGCTTCAGCGGCATCAGTAACAAAATGGATGTCTTCAACAACGTGTGCCAATTGAAATACCACGGTGATGCATATTCCCGTAATCAGGGCCATTAGAAGGTAACCTAAAACAGCGGTTTTAAAGCCTATGAAGTAGGCAGGGAATAATACGAATATAAAGACGTACACCAATTTTGCTGCCCAGAATTCAAAATGCTTCCATGCGTTGAGTTTATTCTTAAAAGGGCGGTCTACTACTTTACCTGTGAAATACTTTTTAAAATCTTGCATGTAAATCCAAGCTAAATAAGCAACAGTATATAAAGGCATTCCATAAATATGTTGGTACTTATGAAACCAAAGTTTCTTTTTTGCGGTATTTACGCGCAAAAGGGGCCAAAGATCAATGTCGTCATCAACGCCCTCAATATTGGTAAAACTGTGATGCACCACATTGTGCTTTTCAGCCCATAGAAACGCATTACCTCCGAGCAGATTCAGTGAATTTGCCATTGCTTTATTTATCCATGTATGTTTCGAGTAACTGCCATGTGCTCCATCGTGCATTACATTAAATCCAATTCCTGCAAAAGAAAGTCCCATTATGGCATAGGCTAAATAAATCCATGCATTTTCAGGGTGCAATGCTAAAATCATCACATAACATCCAATGAGGGTTGCAAATAAAATAATCGTTTTCCAGTACAACTTCCAGTTTCCAGTAGGTTGAATATTATTATCACTGAAATAGTCGTTGATTCTGTTTCTCAAGGTAGAGAAAAATTCGCCGTTACGGCCTTCAAATCGAATAGGTGTCATAGGTAAATAATCTCAAATTTACGATAAATCTTTAGTGTATTAACATTACACACGGAGATTTTTCGCTGGGGTGATTTTGTTTTAGTTTTGATTTAAGGTTTATTTAAGTAGGCTCCGTACATCCAAACTAGTTTTTCTTGCGCACGAATATAATCGCTCATTAATGCGTTAGTACCTTCATCTTCAATCTCTGCCGAGTCGGTGAGGATTTTCCGTTGAGCGTGAATAAGTACTTCGAAAGAATCTAAAATATGCATCACACAATCGGTTCCTTGTTGAACATTTTTCGCCGACTGAATTTTGGAATGCGCGATATAATCTTCAAACGTATGCAGGGGGGTACCTCCAAGGGTTAAAATACGTTCGGCAATTTCATCTATTTTTAACAACAGATCGTTGTACAGTTCTTCAAATTTCAAATGAAGTTCAAAAAATTTCTCGCCTCGAATATTCCAATGAAATCCGCGGGTGTTTTGATAAAAAACCATATAGTTAGCCAACAATCCATTCAAATCTTGGCATAAGGCCTCACTTTTTTGGGGGTGTAATCCGATTTTGTTCATGATCCAAATTTCCACTTATTAGTTAGTACCACCAAACCTGAAATAGGCTTGTGTGACGAATATTACCAAAAGATGTGCATCGATTTTTTGCAAAAAATCCAACCCATTAAAGAGTTTCTTCGCAGGGAATACGCAAACGCATGATCTTGTAAACTTTAGGACATCATAGGTACGGATATCCAATTTTATGTGAATGTAAAATGAGCTGTAGTGCGATTGAATGTACATACTTATGAGTACGTAACAATGGATCTAATAGATCTGAATGTTACATACTCAGTTTATATGTTGTACAGCCAATAATGGGTTTTAACGTTATTTCTTTTTTAGGGTACTGATTCCAAATGGAAGGTATAACGGGCATGTGCGCACGGTAGCGGTGATTAAAAAGATTGCTGCAATGATACCACTAATGATAGCGGCAGTTCCGCTAATTCTGGAAGTGGCAATTAAAGTTGCAAGAACGGCAGCAACGCCAATACGAAATAGGCGATCGATGTTTCCAATATTTGTTTTCATAGGTTAAAATTAAAGTAATTATTTCAATTTTGCTTCTTGTTGGGCCTTAGCATCGTCAATTATTTTTTGGGATCTACTTAGGGTTTCCTGTTCTAAGGCATCGGCTTTTGAATTGGCCTCGGCTTCAATTTTGTCGGCTTTGGCGTACCCTTCTTTGCGCAAACTTTCAGCTTTTTTCTGTGCTTGTTCCTGGGCTTTTTTACCTGCCTTTTCTGCCGCTAATTTCTCTAAAGTATTGCGAGCTTTGGCCGTTAGCGCATCTATTTCGGCCTTTGATTTATCTAAAGTAGCCTGTACCAATTTGTCGGTTTCTTTACGCGTATTTTCTGCGAGTGCCTTACCTTCGGCACGCAATTTATCGGCTTGCACTTTGGCTTCTGCGCGCAATTGTGCCGCTTTGGCTTCTGCTTCTTCTATCGACTTATCTGCGATTTTATTCGCTTCTTTTTTAACTTCATCTACCGCCTTTTCCTTGTATTCCTCCACTACTTTCATGCCTAATTGTTTCCAATCAATTTGTAATTTTGGTTTCGAGCTGGGTCCTGTGATTGACATCGGTACTGCTTTGCCTTGTGTGTAGAAATACCCCTTAAAGTCTAAATTTTGATCCAAATCTACATTTCCACTGAACGCCATTTTAGCCCCTTCGTAAATATCTAAGCGGATGCTATCTTTGAGTGATAATTTTCCATCGTCGATGGAAAAACCCATCTTCCCGGGCTTGATTTTTACCTCTTGCATTTTACTTGAATTCCATTTGAATTGATCAAATACTTGCTTTAACCAATCCGGAGATTTGAGTTTTTGGGCCTCGGTTACAGCCAATAAACCATCAGCAGAAAGACTTTGCATATCTACACCTAGATCTTCGGTTAAGTTGCTAAGGAATTCGATATTCATATTAAAAGGGGCGTCTAGGTCTTTCAAAATAGGCGCATAGGTTTCCAACATAGTAAACTGACCAGTTATGTTTTTTGGGATTAAATTTTGCAAGGAGAGTTTACTATTGATTTGAGGTTTTCCGCCTTCGAAATAGGCGTATTTTGTGCTGAAATTGATTTTACTTCCCCAAATTTCTGCGGCGATTGGATCGATATCGAGTTTTCCTTCTTTAATATGGATTTTGGCTTCGCATGATTTCAGTTGGTAGCTATCGTATAATAGTTCTCCAATTTTACCTTGGAAAATCAGGTCTAGATTTTCTGGAATTTGTGGTGCTGCCATGGCAGCGGTATCGCTCTCCGGCGATGCTTCGCTGTTTGTTTCGCTTGCAGGCATCCATTCATTCAAGTCGATGCGGGGGCTATTAATTCGTAAGGCACCGCTTAAGGTTTCTCCATTTAATGCATAAGCAATAAGGTTGTCTAAGCGTCCTTCGCTGATTTCTACCGAGGAGGAACCATAACGAATTATAGAGGGCGTAATTTTGAATGCGCTAGGGGTGGCTTGCATATTGAAGGTTTTGATGTCTGTTTGAAGCAAACCTGGTGCGCTGTATCGGAAGCCTGTCAAACCTAATGAGCCTTCTGCTTTGAGGTCGTCAAATTTCTGTTTTTCGATATCGGCATAATGTCCGTCAAAAACCAAACCTGCAGCAACTTGTCCCGAAATATGTACCCCCGAATCTAATGGCAAGAGATCCTTCCAGTCGTCAAGATTCATGTTAGCGGCAATTTCTCCTCGGGCGTAAGGACTAGAAATGGGATTGGTGGTGTATAAACTCATTTTGAAGGGATCTTTACCCAAATTCAAGCTGAAATTCTTTAAATCGACCGTGGTGTGATCGGGATCACCATCTTCATTGGTGAGTCGAAAATCCACATTAATGCCACTAACCGATTTGGGTAAATCGGGATATTGGAATTGGGCATTTTCAACGGTTAAATGCATTTTGGTTTGGGGCATTCTTAGATCATCCATGATTCCTTTGATTGCCATATCAAATGCCATTTTACCACTTGCTTTTACTTGTTGGAAATCGCTGGTATAGCAACCTGGAACCGCAGAAAGTAAGGATTTGAATTCAGAATTTGGAACATGGATTTGAAGATCCATATCCATATTTTCATCGTTCATTTGTACCCAACCTTTCATTTCCATAGGAAGTTCATTCAATTTGGCTTCCAAAGGTTCAAAACCAAAGCGGAACTTTTCTAAGTCCATTTGTATGTCGCTTTTCAGGTCCAATTTTGCCTTTGAAACCAAAGTCATCCCGTCGTAACTCATATCCATGGATTGGGTAGTGAAATGACTGATTAAGGTAAAAATATCGTTAGAGAAATCTCCTTCAGCATTAAAATCAGCATCTGCTGCCTCGAAGTCAACCCCCATACTCGCATCGCGATAGCGGATATGTGCATTTTCTACGATTATCTCATTTAAAGCCAGAGAAATCGGAGCTCCACTGGTATCAACGGGTGCTACCACACCCGTATCAGCAGGCACAATATCGTAGTTTGCACGCCCGCTTTTCAGCACATGCACGTACATCTGAGGCTTGTTGAGGTATATTTTTTTTATCTTTATTGGGTCCGTATCTGATAATAAGGAAGCAATATCAATGGTAATTCGGAAATTGTCCGTTTTAAACAACGTGTCATTTGCAAAGGAATCAATTCCTACCACACTTAATTGGTTCACACTCACCGATAGATTAGGAAAGTTTCGAATGAGACTCAAGCTCAAATCATCGTCAAAACTAATTTTTGCAGTTACCGATTCCGAGGCGGTCTGTTTGGCCAAAGCTAAAATCTTGCCTTTGAAAGCTAATGGTAGCGTTAAAAGAATAATAAAGACCACCAAAAGCAAACCACTGAAACGTATCAACCACTTTTTCATCATACAACGAAAATACAATTTTTGCCTAAGTTTTGTTAAAGGTATACAGGTACAATTGACGAATTTCGCAAAAAATCGCTGAAGAAGTTTTTGCATTTTACGTAACTTCGCTCGTATAAACTTAGAATTAATATAAAGAATCTTATGATAACCGGACTTACACACATGCACTCATTACTACGTTGGGTGATTTTAGTTTTATTGGTAATTACCCTTGTAAGAGCATTTACAGGGAAATCGGGAAAAGAAGCACGTTACTTAACCATTATTTCTCATATCATGTTGCTAATTGGTTTGGCACAATGGTTCATGGGAAATTGGGGCTTGAAATTGATTCAAGAAAACGGCATGGGCGCGGTGATGAAAGCTTCTGCGCAACGCTTTTTCGTGATTGAACATACCTTAACCATGATTATAGCGATCGTGTTGATTACCATGGGTGGTGTATTCATCCGTAAAGGTAAAGCCTCTGCGAAATGGTTATATGTGGCAGCTTTGGTTCTAATCCTCTCTCGCATTCCTTGGCCATTTATGGCAGACGGCATCGCACGGGGTTGGTTTCCAGGAATGGGTGTATAACTAGAAGCCTTTAGTTTTTATCGAAAGGTCCCTGTTAAGGGACCTTTTTTTATTATTTTTGGAATCAAATTTATCGCAAATTATGAAGAATATTTCGTGGATCGGGATAGGAGCCTTGGCATTTGTTTCGGGCTATGCGGGCTCTTGGTTTAATCAAAAAACCAGTGACTCAAATTCAACTAAATTGCGGATCGCAAGCGAATCATCCAGCATTCCAACGCGGACGGCTTCCAACGGTTTGGCCTTACAATCTTTTGAAGATGCTAGCGCTCTATCTACTCCTACAGTAGTATTTATTAAAACCATCTCAACCGTTCGATATGAGAGTCCTTTTGGGTTGTTTTGGGATTTCGATCCCTTTGGAAGTCGCGGAAAGGCCTCCTCTACGGGTAGTGGAGTTATTGTAAGTCCGGATGGATATATCGTAACCAACAATCATGTAATTCAAGGTGCCGAGCAAATTGCAGTGGTTCTGAATAAAGACAAAAGGGAATACAAGGCGGAGGTAATTGGCACGGATCCAAGTTCGGACTTAGCGTTGATTAAAATTGATAAAAAAGATTTACCGGCCATTGTTTTTGGCAATTCAGATAAGGTGAATGTAGGTGAATGGGTACTCGCAGTAGGGAATCCCTTTAATCTAACCAGTACAGTAACTGCAGGTATTGTAAGTGCCAAAGGAAGGAATATCAATATTGTAAAAAATCAATTCCCCATTGAAAGTTTCATTCAAACAGATGCTGCTATCAATCCGGGGAATTCGGGCGGTGCACTGGTAAACCTCAGAGGGGAATTGGTAGGAATTAATACTGCGATTCAGTCCAATACAGGAAGTTATGCAGGTTATGGATTTGCCATTCCGAGCAATATTGTTCAGAAAATAGTTACGGATTTTATAGAAAAAGGAGAGGTTTTGCGGGCCTTCACCGGCTTCGAAATTGCGGCCTTGAGCGCTGAAGAAATGCAATCCATGAATTTGGAGAAAGAGCCTGTAAAAATCCGCAGTGTCTTAGAAGGTAGTGCGGCTGAAAAAGCGGGACTCAAAGCAGGGGATATCATCATCAAAATGGGAAATATTGACATCGACGGTCGGTCGAGCTATGATGAATTCTTGGCCTATCAAAGGCCGAATAATGTGGTAAATCTATCCATTTTACGCGATGGAAAAGAGCGCAAGATTAGTCTGAGTTTGATTGATGGTAAAGTGCAACGCGAATTGATGATGCGGGGCTTGGTAAGCAGCAAATATTTAGGTGCTGATTTTCAAGCATTAAATGCCACAGACAAGGGAAAACTGCGAATTTCTTCCGGAATTCGAATTTTGAATATCCGAAGAGGGGGGGCGATTTCTCAAATGGGATTGGGAAATGGATTCGTAATATTAAAGTATAATGGGAAAGTGTATCAAGAGCCGGAAGATCTCATCGCAGCAATGGAAGGTAGTAGCGGCAGTATGAAAATAGAAGGCGTTGATGCCAACGGAAATCAACAATCTTTTTCATTTTTCCGGTATTAATCGTTGCTTTACTTTTGGGAAATTCGTATTTGCGAAAATTTAAATTCGATGTAAGTCGAGCGGCGTGATGGTACCCCAATGGTTACTGGGCCATAATTGTCGAGATTACTTCCCCCGAAAGGCCTGATGCGATGCCAGAGGAAGGTTGTATCTTTGTAAGCTATGATGCCCGCAATTCCTTTATTGAAACATACCGATTCGTCGAACTTCTTTATTTTGGCCGGACCCTGCGCCATTGAAGGCAGAGATATGGCTTTTGAAATAGCAGAAGCACTCGTAAAATTGAGCGAAGACCTATCTATACCTTTGGTTTTTAAAGGATCCTACCGCAAAGCAAATCGCTCGCGTTTAGATTCGTTCACCGGCATTGGTGATGAAACCGCGTTGAAGATTCTAGCAGAAGTAAGGTCTCATTTTCAAATTCCGGTAGTTACCGATATTCATGAGTCGCACGAAGCAGCTATGGCGGCGGAATATGTGGATGTATTGCAAATACCGGCATTTTTATTTCGTCAAACAGAATTACTGGTTGCAGCCGCTGCAACGGGCAAGTTCATCAACATCAAAAAGGGGCAATTTGCAGCAGCAGGAGCCATGCAACATGCCCTGGTAAAGTGCGCAGAATCCGGTAATTCGAACGTGATGTTAACCGATAGGGGAAATAGTTTTGGTTATACAGATTTGGTGGTAGATTTCAGAAATATTCCCGAAATGCAGTCTTTTGGAGCTCCCGTAATTATGGATATAACCCATAGTTTACAGCAACCCAATCAACAATCTGGAGTAACAGGGGGCAAGCCGCAGCTTATTGAAACCATTGCCAAAGCGGCTGTTGCTGTTGGGGTAGATGGTTTATTCATAGAGACCCATCCCAATCCTACGGAAGCAAAATCAGACGGTGCCAATATGTTGCCCTTGGCACAAATGCGCGGTTTGATGGAACGCTTAATCCGTGTGCGTCAGGCAATCGTTTAAGGAATTTTATGGGTATATACCGGTTGTATTCCTAAAGGGACTATCGATAAAAATTTCCCCAAGAAATAAAAAAGCCTTCTCATGTAAGAAGGCTTTTCTATTAAAGTTAAAATTTGACTTATTTATCCGTAGAATCCGTGTCGGTGTCTGTAGATGCTTTCTTCCCTCTTGCGGGTTTAGCGGGTTTTTCTTTCACTGGTTTAGCCTTCCATTCGCGTGGAACACGCTTAGGGATAAGGATGTATTCTGTATCCGTTTTATAAGAATCCGACTTGAAGTATTTACTCAATACACGGGTGCCCACTACGATACCTTTTGCTTTCTCGTCGATTTTAAATTGAATACCGTTTACTTCATAGCGACCCATTTTTACCAAATCAACGGTGAATCGGTTTCCAGGAAGTTTCACTTTGCCTACTTTGAATTTATCGCCAGAAATAAAGTCTTTCTTCTTGATGAGTTTCTTAGTATACCATTCAGCAGCAAGTTCGGGACTGATTGAATTAACACGGGCTTTATCATCGATAGTTAACATAGCAGGTTCAATATCTTGAATCATCACCGGAACCGAAACTTGATCTCCGTCTTTGGTAAGAGGCAATTTAATAGCGTATGTTAAATCAATAGCGGGAGCAGCAGCAATTGCGGCCGCAGAGTCTTTACGGGTAAGAGAATCGCGTGTAGATGAACCGGAGTTGGTATTGTTCATGTCTACGTCTTGGTTCACTTTTACACGTGATTTTTGATCTTCAAATGCGAAACGCACCGTAGTACGTCGATTTTGTTGGTGCTGGTATTCGTCGCAAAGTACAAAAGGTTTACCTTCGATAGAAGTGATTTCACTGGCTTTATAACTGTCGTAATAGCTATTGATTACATTACCTTTCCGGTCTTTCTCAATAACCATCTTGCGCGTTTTACCTGCAATATAAGGAGTGAATCCAGCTTTCTCAGCGCCTTCACATTTACAATCGTTGATCAATTCTTTTTCTCCGAAACCCACAGCCACGATACGCGAAGAATCGATGTTCCAACGACGCATAAGGTATACACGAGCAGAATCAGCACGACGCTGCGCCAAGCGGGTATTGTAATCCTCAGACGCACGACAGTCCGTATGGGAACCCAACTCAGCAATCAAACGGGGATAGCGTATTAATACTTCCTGAGCAAAAGTATCCAATACTTTTGCTGCATCTGGACGTATAGCAGCAGAATCCAAATCGTAGAAAATAGGAAGCGAGTAAATTTGATCCAAAGGATTCACCAAACAAAAATCTTGTTCTAATTGAGTAGAAAAACGGATGCCATGAGTGGTGCGATTTACAGGAGGCTTCTCAAAATAGTATAATTCTGGGAAGGTTGCTGTAATTTCATAATTGGTACGAGGATTCAAATCGGCTAAATACCCTCCGTTCTCATCGCATTTCATAACGATTTTAGAGGTATCTCGATCGTTTGTAATGGTAACGGTTGCTCCTACTAAGGGTTTGTTGGTGTTACAATCTGTAACGACTCCTCGAATGGAAATAACCAAGGGCAATACATCGAATTGAAAGATATCATCGTCGTTTTTACGGGTTCCTCTATTTGAAGTAAAGTATCCTTTCTTTGCATTTCCACCTGTAAATGTAATGGCAAAATCATCGCCCCCTGAGTTCAAGGGTTCACGAAGATTTTCCATGTTTTCCCATTTTGTGATGTCATCAGTTTGATCGGCTGCAAACATATCCATACCACCCAAACCAGGCCACCAATCAGAGCTGAAATACAAACGCTTGTCGTGTGAATTCAAATAGGGGTAATATTCATTACCTGGAGAATTGATGGTGGGGCCTAGGTTTACAGGATTTCCCCAAGAGCGAGAACGGCGACTATACGTTACCGCCCAAATGTCGAAACCTCCGTAACCGCCTTCACGATCGGATGAGAAGTATAAAATTTTATCGTCAGGACTCAAAGCAGGGTGTCCGTATGAATGCAAGGAATCGGATTTGCAAATTTCCAAGGGATCGCCCATTTGCCATTCAGGACCCACTTTTTTCATTTGATAAATGGCGCACTTTTCAGATTTTCCGTCTAAACCTCCACACTGTGTGATGTACATTTCGGAGAAACGTTGGTTAAAGGTTAAGCCTCCTTCATTGAATTTGGTACTGGATGATTTGGCAAAAACCGGTTTAGCCCAGTCCATTTCAGGTTCTACATTGGTTTTCTGTCCGCGTTTTTTACGGGCCTTTTTGCCTTCGACATACCAAATGTCTGCCCAATGTTCCATGGTTCCGCTGTAGATACGTTTATTCATTCCTCCTTCACGGTCTGAAGCGAAGAATATTACATCGTCTTTGCGAGAGGCCATCATCGGTGCCCAATCGTTGGATCCGCTATTGGCAATTTTAAATTCTTTAACTTGAAAAAGTGAACTGTCTTTGGTCCAACGAAGTGCCAACTCACATCCGTACATACGTTGCAAGACTTCGCTATCTCCGGGAACCCTTTCTAAGTAATCGTCATAAGCACCTAAAGCCTTGCGATAATCTTCCATTTTCTTAAGCATGTTGGCTTTCATCAACAATGCGGTAGTATTGTTTGGATCTTTTCGCAAAACACGTTCGTATAACTTTAAGGCCCGGTCATATTTGTTATTTAATCTATACGATTCGGCGGCCAGCAAAAGCGCTTGTTCTTTTTTATCTTTATCCTTCTCATTACGATATACGTTTTCAAAGGTTACGGCTGCTTGGCCGAAATAACCCTGATCAAATAAAGTTTTGGCCTCTTCAAATTTGGGAGCACAGCCCCAAAAACTCAACGAAGTGAGTATTCCGAGAAAGGCAAAACGTAAGGTATTTTTCGTATTTTTCACGATTCTGTCCGAGTAGATTGAACGCATCTTCACAATTTAGCTAAATTAAGATGCTAATTAATAGATTAGTATTGAAAAATCAAAGGATTTGTCCCTTTTTATTTGTGGAAGCTCACAAAAAAGAGGCTCAGTTCCTTTGGATTTTCAATCGCTGAGTTTGATCAAAATCGGTACTTCGTAGACGAACTAAGTAGATTCCTTCGTTTAAATTTGGGAAATAAAGTTGAATTTTCCCTTCTCGTATTTGTACCTGCTGGTAAATTCCGGGAACTGGAGTTCCAAAAATGGTAAAAACAGCCACCTCAATATGCTGTAGGTCGATGTTTTGCAATATAAGGTTGGCCTTCTGATTTGCGGGGTTCGGTGTAATTTGGAAAGACGGTATATTTTGACCGAAAATCGCAGCATGCACAAACAAAACGCAGATAAAAAGTAAGGCTTTCATACCCTCTACAGCGCAAAATGCATGCCACGAATTCAAAAGGCGGTTTTAAAACCGCTCTTTATGCTTCAAGACCCGAGTAAACGGAGCCTTAATTTTTCTGCAGATTCCGCATTACGAGGATCCGACCATTTGAGTATTTCGCGTTTCAACAAGGCGTTTTTTTCCGATTGATTTAGGAAATAATTCAATAGATCCCACACGGGAGCATTCAATCGGGAATTAAAGTTTGTAGCGCCTTCAAACAAATTTTGAGCCAAATTTTCATCTAAATAATTCATCCTTTGCAAGGCTTGCATGGCTAAAATTCGGGTCCTAAATTCGTATTTAGGACCTGCAAAGGCAACCAAGGCTTGGCGCATTCCAGGACCCATTTTGGGATATTCTTTTTGCGCTTTTTCCAAATATTTTATGCGAATTCC
Organism: Bacteroidia bacterium; assembly: GCA_965655465.1. Taxonomy (GTDB): domain Bacteria; phylum Bacteroidota; class Bacteroidia; order NS11-12g; family UBA955; genus VMCP01. Next base: position 53,790 of record CBFHGY010000002.1, read on the forward strand.
ATGTGTAAATCCATCAACAATATTAATTTTATCGAGCAAACTGGTTCTCCGAGGCGCATACAAAGGATGCTCATAAATGCGATCCAAAACCGTCTCAATAATTACATAACTGGAATCAAGTAACATGTTCTCAAGTAAGGTTTCTGTAGCTTTCACGATGGGAGCAGATTGCGCAAAAACCAAACGAACTGGGGCTTGTGGGTCTTGAGCGATACTTCGGATAATTCCCAGAGGTGTTCCACTGTCGGTAAGCAATTGTGAAGCAATTTCTGCACGAATCATATCGAATTTTTCGGTTGAAAATGCCTTGATGAGCACCTCGCGTTTTTTGTCGGGTGCATAGCCGCGCAACGCTACCAATGCATCATAACGGTCGAGCATGTATTGCGCTTTTTGAAATTGCGATAAATAGGCCTCTTCGCTTTTGGGAAAATTGATTTCTTTTAAAACAAAGGAGCCTTCGTCGAACAGGATAAAATCGATTTCGCCTTCACGTGTAGTTTCGAAGAATTCAGTGCTTTTTTTCAGGCTTTGAGTAAAGCGTTTAATACGGCCATTTTTATAATAAATTGCAATTTCCACGGGGATTTCAAAATGCCGTACTACAGCATCGTGTTCTTGGATTTGTTCTATCAAAAAGTTGATTTTATCTGCATTTTGGCTATATGTTACTTTAAATTTAGGTTCACCACCGCGGTGTATCCATTGGTCGAAAAACGGATCTACATTAATGCCAGTAGCATCGATAAAGGCTTTTTGCAAGTCCCAAGTTTCCACGGTTTTGTAGGCGTATTGATTCAAATAGTGGCTGATAGCGCGTCGGAAATTATCGCGACCGATTTGGTGCTGCAACATATATAGAACCGAAGCCCCTTTGGGATAGTGACGCGAACTTCCAGACTGGCTGTGTCGCACGGGGAGAGAATTGCTTTTTCCCGCAGCAAGTGCCCCGTTCATGTTTTGGCGGAAATACCAAGCCTGATGGTCTTCCGAAAAAAGATGCCCTTCTACCAAACCGGGATAAAAGGTCGCGAAGCTCTCTTGCAGCCATTGTTCGTTGTCTTTTCGGCCGGTGATCAAGTCGCCAAACCATTGATGGGTGGCTTCGTGGGCGTTTACACTTACATAATTGCGATTGAGTAAATAGGCGCGGCTATCGACCCAAAAGAAATCGCCAAAGACCGTGGCTGAGGTATTTTCCATTGCCCCATATAAGAAATCTTGCACCATCACTTGAGAATAGCTTCCCCAAGCATAAGGAATCCCTATTTCATCGGCAAGGAAGTCTAAAATTTCCTCACTGTAACGGCTAGTTGGTTCTACGCGCTCGGGATGTTCGGGATAGTACCAAAATTGATGTTCGATGCCTTTCTTACTTTTTGACTTTTTAACGGCGTATTTGTCGATGGCTAACATCAATAAATAACCCGCATGTGGATTTTCAAGTGAATAATGCCAGGTTTTGGTGCCGTCTTTTTTGTTCTCTTTTTGGGATAAAAGGGCGCCGTTAGAAAGTACTTGGTAAGTTTTATCGAATGTGATGATTGTTTCGGTTGTGAATTTGTCGCTCCGATCGTCGATCATAGGAATCCAGTGTCGGTTGTCGATGCCTTGTCCTTGCGTCCAAATTTGTCGGCGCGACATGTGGGCGGGTTCTTCGATGGTATCGAGATTCCAACCAATAAAATAGAGTCCCCGTTTCGGCGTTGCGGTATAGCTAATATCGAGTGTATGCTCGGAAAGGTATTCGAAGGTTGATTTTCGCATATTTCGCAGAGGCTCTTGATTTTTTACCACAAGTCCTTCTTTATTGGTGTTGAAATCGGTGTTTACACCATCGAGTTTTACTGAATGAACCAGGATGCCTGGAGCGTGCAGGAAGAGGGTGTCGAGGTGAGATTGGAGCATTTTGAATGTATGGGTTACATGGCCCATTACTTTTTTCTCTTTGGGGATAAACGACACTTCAACGCGCATATGGGTTACATCGACATTTCGGTTTCTTTCTAGGGCACCCGGATCATCGTGGTATGAGTGGGTATGAGGAAATTGGGCGTGGCTAACAGAAATGGTAGCAGCGAGGACGAATAATAGGGTTAAAAAACGTTTCATTGGAAGTGCACGAAAATAGGGGGTTTGGGCAAGATTGAAAAAATATTGAAAAAAATTTGGGAATGTTACAAAGAACATATTACCTTTGCAGTCCCTTCGAGAGAAAGGAAAGACGGTTCGGTAGTTCAGCTGGTTAGAATACGTGCCTGTCACGCACGGGGTCGCGGGTTCGAGTCCCGTCCGGACCGCAAAAAAAGCCTCACAAATGTGGGGCTTTTTTTATGGTTTCTGTGGGATCCAGGGATCAAGTCATATTTCTGGGGGAAATGAAAATTTAAGCGGATTTTTGCATTCTAAAATTATGCACGAATCCTTAAATATTATCCTAAATCGGATCAAGTGATATTTCCGGGGGAATCAAAATTTCAATTTGATTTTTGTTCGGAAAAAATCGTGCACGATTCCTATAATATCAATTTAGATTTATAAGTTGGACTTTGACCTAGAATAATGAATTAAAGGCCTCTTTAAGTCTCTCAGCGGCCTTCAAAGCGAGTGGTTTTGGGAAATGACAAGATGAACTCGTACGCAACGAACAACGGCTAACGGAAGTGCGATACGAAGAACTTCAACAATCTAAATGTAGGCTTATTGTAAAAGGCGATCAAACAATCGGTATGTTGGAAGGTGCTTCTAAGCGCCGTATGAACCCAAGATTACTCCAGGCCGCGAATAAAGCAACCGCTGGTCAAATAACCGCGTGTGTTTGAAGCTAAAAAAGAAAAGCCCCGTTTCCGGGGCTTTTGAAATATCGAGTTAAATTTGGATTAACGACGTTTTGTCTTCGCGTCAATACCACTAACGGGTAGTTTGTTATATTTCTTTTTAGAGTTTCCTACTGGAGATCCTACACGAATCATTGCACAACGGAATCCTAAATAAGAGGCAGATTGGTCTTGGTCTAGGAATCGTCGTGATCCAGCAGTAGCTTGATACACACGATCCGTCCAGTTTCCACCTTTAATTACACGAGCTTTATCGTTAATCAAGGTTGTTACACCATAATCATAGGTCAAATCAGGCTCTTCCATTCCAGCTTGCATGTCTTTGTAACCAATGTTGTCAGACTGACTGTAATTACGACGGCCACCTTCCTTAATAGATGTTTTAACAACGTCTTGGTATTTGATGCGACCTAAGTCATCTTTATCGCTCAAACCGCCTGGACCATTAGGATCCATTACCACTTGTTGAAATTTATTTCCACGGAAAGGCATGAATGCATCCATATCTTCAAGAGATAGGGGACGATAAACATCCATTACCCACTCAGAAACGTTACCCTCCATGTTGTATAAACCATATGAATTGGGCCAGAATGAGTGTACGTGAGTGGTTATCATACCACCATCATTCAAAGGACCGCCTGCAATACCTGCATAGTCGCCTTTTCCACGCATAACATTCAAACGAATTTTACCGCGGTCTGCTTCTTTACCATCTTTAATACGAATGGTATAATCAGACCATGTGTATATTTTATTTTGATCGATGTTATCAAATTGCGTTTCGCCAATGGCCGCTTTGCATGCATATTCCCATTCAGCTTCTGTAGGTAGGCGATAATCAGGTAAAAGAATACCGTCTTCCATTTTAACTTTGAATCGTTTCTGATCTTTCTTCTTGGCCTTGGTATAATTGCGTAAAGGTTTTTTTCCTAACATGTTACCTGCACCTCTCTTGGTATTTACAGCGCCGGAAATATCAACACCACTGAATATACCATTGTCTTGACCAGCAAGGTAAGAACGGGTATTAAAGTTGTTGAAAGGATCACTATTGATGGTTTGGTTACCAGCATCAAAATTAATTAAACGCTCACGGTCGAGGATCATTTCGTTCACACGATCTGTACGCCATTTTGCATATTCATTTGCTTGGTGCCAATTTACGCCAACCACGGGATAATCTTGATAGGAGGGGTGACGGAAATAATATTCCACAAAAGGTTCGTTATAACCTAATTTACTCCTCCAACAGTTGGTATCTGGTAAAATCTTAGTATACAGTCCTCCTTCAGAAGCAGGATCGTTGGGATCTATTTGCACACCGGCAAATTCATGCGTGCTTTGCAAACCACTATTGTTAGGATTGAATACGCGCTGATACCAATAAACGAAATCACCATATTCATGGTTGCTTACCTCGCATTCGTCCATGTAAAATGAATGCACGGTAACGGTACGCTCCACATTATCGTGTTCGTATTTTAAATCGGTTTCCGTATTACCCATGGTAAAGGCTCCACCTTCTATTAATACCAAACCAGGACCTGTTTCTTGTCCTTTGTATTTTAGCTTAGCATAGCCACCCCATTTAGGATCGTTGTGCATCTGTCCGGTGTTCTTGCTTTTAATTCTAGGACCACGGGGATCGCACGATGTGAAAACCACGCCTAAAAGGGCGGTTGCCATTAGTACTTTTGTTGTTTTCATTTTGAAATTCTTCAACATGTGTGTATTAAAACGAGCGTTTATTCTATTTTATTGCAAACTTAAGGTGAAATTATTGTTTTTTCTTGCAGTAGGATCTTTAGTGATTAGAACTCTGGACACTTTAAAGGTCTGAATGGTTTTGAGCCAGGAGGCACACACCAATCTATAGTAGCACTTACTTCATGGCTAGAAGGTATCGCACTGCGACCATCACTCACTGTGAAATCGTAGCTGTATCCAAATTTGAATCGGTCCTTTCTAAATCCAACTAATAATATCAATGCATCGGAAGTATTGTAATTTCCAAATGTTTGGCGGAACCAAATACCCGTAACCAAAGGACCTTTGTTTGCATAGAATCCTAAGTTAAGTTGGGTGAAATTTCTTTGAACCATGAATAAGGCATTCGGTGAAATATTGTCTTCTGAAAAACGATTTCCTCCATATTTGATATTACCACCCATGTGAACGGTGTAACGAATAGGAAGAATTTCATCGGGATTTTCATAGAAACTCCAGTTTGGCTGTGTGATATTGTGTGCGGCGAAACCTCCGTAAAATTTAGTGTTATAAATTACCCAACCCGCATTGAAATTAGGATATGAAACGCTTTGCGCAGCTTGTTGTTCTCCTGTTGGGTTTACAAATCCTTGAGTGGGAAGAATTTGATCGCCGAAACGCAAACGAGACCAATCTAAGCTTTTAATAGCCAATGATCCTTGTAATCCAAAGCGCATTACTGCCGCATTTCTTCCTCTTCCTAAAGGCAACATATAACTATATACACCGCTAATAGTAGTGGATTGTAACAAACCCGAGCCAGCGACATCATGAAACACCATCGCCCCTATTCCTCCTCCAACACTTGGGATATGCTGGTCCCATGAAAGACCATAGGATCTAAAAGTACCAGGAAGACTTGGCCACTGGTTGCGGTAATTAAGGGATACACGGCCAGCTGCACCTGTTTGACATACGGCAGATCCCGCTAATGCAGGATTGGTATATACAGGAGCTGCGTAGAATTGAGTAAGTTCCGGATCTTGAGCTCTCAATTCGCCGCTCACCATAGCTAACATAACGACTAAAGCAATGCGTAGTGGTTTCTTCATAGTGATTCTATACTTGGGTAACAAATGTAGAGATAAAACGATTCAAATAAAAAAATATTTTGAGTACAAAAGCTTTCTGCGGTTTCGAACGATGAAAAAACGACATTTCACTGATCAAAATGACTTCATGATTCTGCAAGGAGTGCGTCAATTTTAGAACCGGAATTGCCATATACAAAAGATTAAGGTCAAAAAATCGTTACCTTTACATACTCAAAGTTAATTTCGGTTAGATATGCAAACAACGCTCCATAAAACGCGTCTATTCATCTTGATTTTTCTCGGATCTTGTTTGAATGTTTTTTCTCAGTTTACAGGGGATTTCCAACCATTCAAAACGGGCAAATGGGTATCCTTGTCTGTTACAAACGGGGGGTTTTTCAAATTATCCTATGCAGATTTAGAACAATTTGGATTTAATCCGAAAGAAATCAACCCCAAAACCTTTCAGTTGTTTGCCTCGCAGGGTACGGGTTTCCCAGATATCAATAGAGAAGTTGTTGCCGCAATGCCAGAAGTTCCTATTTACGTTTCGGGGGAAGCAGATAACGTTTTTGATCCCTCTGATTACATTGTTTTTTATATAGAACCTCTTCAAACTTTTACCAAAGATAACCTCAGATTTAGACGAGAAAAGCATCAGTATGCCAGTAAAATTAGCGCCTATTTTGGAACCAATTCTAGCACATTGGGTAAAAGGGTTGCGATTACCTCTGGGTTGCCGAATTCTAATACGCCCGTTGTTAGAGAAGGTTGTGTTTTAGGACTTTTAGAGAAAGATGTACAGAATCCGCTCGGAATGGGAAGGGTTTGGTTAGGAGAGAAATTAGGTAATGAAACAACCAAGCGGAATTACGCAATCTCGATTCCCATAGGTGCAGATTCTACCTATTTGCAATTTAGAATTGGGGCTTCCATGATAGATGAAACCGGATCGCTTGATATCAATTACGGATCACAATCCTTCAATCTGTTCCTGAGAAGAAATATTTCAAGTGATGAACCTGTCTACACCCAAGAGTTCATGCTTAAAACCCAAGAAACCGGGATTTTTCCGTTTTCGTTTAGTTTGAATCGGAACAATAGTCAATCTGCGGCGTATTTAGATTATCTTCAAACGCAATCATTTTGTCAACATCAGAAGGTAGAATCCAACCATTGGTATTATCCCCAACTACAAAATTTGAACTTATCAGAGGGTTTGATATTTGAATTCCCCGGAGAAATCGCCACACGACTAGCATGGGACGTTCACAATCCATACAACCCAGTAGCATTATACGCTGAAACTTCAAATGGGAATCAAAAATACTATCTTAAGGAAACAGATAGCAAATCCCGATTATGTATACAAGATATTTCCACGATGTCGACCCCCAATTTCATTGGAAATGTATCGTCTAATGAAATTAATTTACACGACGTTTCTACACTGTACATCACGGATGCCGCTTTTGCACCCACTTTGAAGAAACTCGATTGGGGAACGATAAATCCGAATAGCCGGATAGTAACCACACAAGAAATTTATGATCAATATAGCGGGGGGCAACCTGATTTAGGGGCAATTAGAGCGTATTTGAGGTTTTTATTCACCCAGTATAAAGACGCGAATGCTAATTCCGTATTGAAATATGTAACGCTTGTAGGCTCGGCTTCGTATGATTTTTTTGATCGACTGCCTTCAAATACCAATTATATACCCATTTACCAGTCATTTGGAGAACAAAAAACATCCAATTTTAGTTTAGATGATTATTTAGGGTACCTCACAGAAGGGGAAGGTGATCCGAGATTAGATCAAAGTAAGCTCAATGTTGTGGTGGGTAGGGTTCCTGCGAGAAGTGAAACCGAAATTGTACAATTTTTTGAAAAGCGTAAAAACTACCTGTCTACTAAAAGTTTAGGTTCATGGAGGAGCCGGATTACTTTTGTTACCGATGATGTGGATGAGAGTTGGGAAAAAGAATTTACTTACGAATCAGAAGATTATGCCAACTTCATCGCCAAGAATCATCCCTATTTAAAGGTAAATCGAATTTACGCGGATGCTTTCGTTCAAAAAACCAATGGAAATAACGAAGCATATCCAGAAGTAAATAGTGCCATTAAAAAAAGTTTTGAAGAAGGAAGTTTGTTTATCAATTATCAAGGACATGGAGGTGAAACGGGTTGGGGACAAGAAGCTTTTTTTGATATTCCTACAATAAATTCTCTCAGCAATCCGTATAATTTACCGGTATTATTTACTGCAACTTGCGAATTTTCACGATTCGATAATCCAGCATTACAATCTGCTGGTGAAAAAACCTTGTTTCGTAAAAACGGAGGTGCTGTGGCATTGATGACTACAACAAGAACCGTTTGGGTTTCGGGGAATTCCATTATTAACGATGCATTTTGGAAAAACTATGGATTTCCAAAACCCAATGAACCCATCCCAACATTGGGAGAACTATACAGTAGAATGAAGAACCGCCCTCGTTTGAATTCTGAGGATAATAAATTTGCATTATTGGGCGACCCATCTATGAAATTAGCCTTCCCAGAGCATGTGGTGGATATTGATTCCGTCAATGGAATTGCTTTTGACAAATTTGCCGATACCTTAAAGGCTTTCGGAGTTATCCAATTAAAAGGTCATATTACAGAAAGACTAAAAGGTATTATGAATGATTTTAATGGAATTTTGGAAGTTGAAATTTTCGATAAGCCTATTCAACAATTCACCTTGAATAATGATAATTCTGGAATCAATATTCCATTTAAATCCGAAACAAGTATCATCTATAAAGGGAAAGTTACCGTAACAAATGGTAGGTATGAGTTTGCCTTTGCTATTCCCAAAGACATTTCCTATCAAGTAGGTGAGGGAAGGTGCATTTTTTATGCATATAATGGATCGACAGATGCTTCGGGTTTTTGGAAGTTTAATATTGGAGGATCGAGTCCAATCAATTTTGTAGATACTATTGGGCCTTTGGTGAAGGCTTACATGGGAGATACTTTATTTGTCAATGGAGGAAATGTGCAATCTGAAACTCAATTTGTAGGTCGCGTTTACGATCCAAATGGGTTGAATGCTACGGGTTCGGGTATCGGCCGAGATATGGTGTTGACATTAGATCCCGGAACGGATTTTGAAAAGAATTACATTGTGAATGAATTTTTCAGTTACGATGCGAATTCGTACCAAAAGGGCACGATTACTTTTCCTTTAGCAAATCTTAAACCAGGCAAACATAAGGCACACATCAAGGTTTGGGATATTTTCAATAATTCAGGAATTTCTGAAGTTGATTTTTACGTTGGACCTGCTCGTGAATTGCAGATTTCAGATTCAAAAGTGATTCCTAATCCCATAAATTCCATGGAAAATTTGCGATTTTCGCTAAATCACAACATGGCAAATGAAGATCTAAATGTCAATGTTTCAATCTTTACTATAAGTGGGTCAAAGGTTTACGAGAATGAAACCTTAGTTTGGTCGGCTCCTAGTAAAATAACATTACCTGAAAACCAAGAAGATTGGTTTGGGGGATTTGATTTGCCTCCGGGTCTTTATGTGTATCATATCCAGTTAAGCACCCAAGATGGACTCTTGGATCGCGTTTCTGGAAAAATTGTAAAAAATTAAACACATGAAGCAAAAAACCAAAAAAATGAATCAACGTAAAAAAAATTACCATTCTCAAAAACGAAACCTTATTTTTGTCGAGTTACCTATGTCGAGGAAATTAATAGCAGCAGCGATTAGCTGTTTTGCATTCACTAGCACAAACATTCAAGCCCAAATTGGAACGGGTCAAATAACGGGTGCCGATTTATCCGGTGAGCTTAATGCAGTAAGCACGATGGTGCCCTTTTTAACAATTTCTCCAGATAGCCGTTCGGCATCTATGGGTGATGTTGGAGTGGCCCTTTTTAATCCAGATGCTAACAGCGTTGCTTGGAATAATGCCAATTTGACCTTTGCAGAAAACAAAACAGGTTTTTCATTGTCGTATGCTCCTTGGCTGCGCCAACTCGTTAATGATGTAGGCTTTTCTTACCTTTCAGGTTACTCTAAAATTGGAAAGAATTCTGCCGTTTCTGGATCTTTCAGATATTTTTCCTTAGGAAACATCAACTTTACAGATTTCGATGGCAATCCTACCGGTAATTTTAATCCAAATGAATTTGCATTGGATATTGGTTATGCTACGAAATTCTCTGAAAAGTTTGCTATGGGAGTAAACTTAAGATACATTTATTCCAACTTAGTAGGGTCAGGTATTCGAAATGGAATTGATTACACGGCAGGTACTTCCGTTGCAGGAGATATCAGTTTGATTTATCGGGATGAAATTCGTGCAGCAGGAAAAAGACACCGCTTCAATGTGGGATTAAATTTACAAAATATAGGTGCCAAGATGACTTATTCTTCTGAGGAGAAAAGAGATTTTATTCCAACGAATTTGAAGTTTGGACTTGGGTATAAATACGAAATTGACGACCATAATGAATTGTTTATTTATGCTGATGTAAACAAATTATTGGTGCCAACTCCTCCATTTATCTTACGTAATTACAACAATACCGCGGATTCTATTGACCCTAATACCAATCAAGTCGCAATCATCGGTATGAACAAAAATGTGAGTCCCGTTCAAGGAATTTTTCAATCATTTTACGATGCCCCAGGTGGTTTTTCTGAGGAAATTAAAGAATGGACGCCTTCAGCTGGATTTGAATATTTGTACGAAAAAATGTTTGCCCTAAGAGGCGGTGTTTTTTATGAAGCTGCGACTAAAGGTGGTCGTCAATACATGACCTTAGGAATGGGTTTGAAATTCGAGTCATTAACGCTGGACGCTGCATATTTAATCCCTTTTGCAAACAGACACCCGCTTCAAAATCAAATGAGATTCTCTTTGTTATTTGATATGTCTTCCTTAACAGATAAATAGAGTAAAACACATTTGTTGTGACATATTTAAAAGCCGATTTCCAACGAAATCGGCTTTTTCATTAGAATACGATTTACAAATAATTGAGCAGAAGATTTAAAAAGGGTTACTAAAATTTCTCATTAAAAAATAGGACCCCTTAATTAAGTAAGTTTCTCAAAGCGGGTAGAAGTTTATTAATGACTTCAAAGTAAAATTGATTCGTAGATTATCATTAAGACAATTTCTCAGGAGTAATTTGGCTTAAGTCGATTCTTTCGAAAATTTCAGTTTTAATTGGTTAAAACTCAGATTATTAAATTAAATTCAAATTTAATACATTGATAAGCAGTTGTTTATATGGATCCCTCGTATACATTTATCTGTTATCGCTTAGCGGTTCTTTTTTGGGTATTATTGGATATACTTACTTAACTTTGCAGCATGTCTGATCCGAGAGTAAAACTAGCTCAGAAAAGGGAAGAAGCCCAAATAGGGGGAGGAGCCAAGAGAATCGAAGCGCAACATGCAAAAGGCAAATTAACTGCCCGTGAGCGAATAGATTTACTCCTTGATGAACATAGTTTTCAAGAAATAGGTGCCATGGTAACCCATCGCAGTTATGATTTCGGAATGGATAAACAACGTTTTCTTGGTGATGGAGTGATTACCGGATATGGTAAAATACACGGTCGTTTGGTTTACGTTTTTTCTCAGGACTTTACAGTTTTTGGGGGGAGCTTATCCGAAACACATGCCGAGAAAATATGTAAAATAATGGATTTGGCCTTGGAAAATGGGGCACCTGTAATTGGCATCAATGATTCTGGAGGGGCACGTATTCAAGAAGGTGTGGTTTCTTTAGGGGGCTATGCAGATATTTTTTATCGGAATACCCGTAGTAGCGGCGTAATACCCCAAATTTCAGCAATCATGGGGCCTTGTGCGGGAGGTGCAGTTTATTCACCCGCACTAACTGATTTTATCTTTATGGTAGAAAAAACCAGTTACATGTTTGTTACAGGTCCAAATGTTGTAAAAACTGTTACCAATGAAGAGGTTAGTGCTGAAGATTTGGGAGGCGCATCGGTACATGGATCTAAAAGTGGTGTTGCTCATTTTACGGTTGCCAACGAAGTGTTGTGTCTTACTCAAATTCGTAATTTACTGCAATACTTGCCTCAGAATTGTGAAGAAAAGGCACCCAAGTTGCATGCAGAAATTCAAAATGAAACTCGAGAAAAGTTAAAAGATATCATTCCCAATAACCCAAACCAACCTTACGATATGAAGGAGGTAATTGAGGAAATTGTGGATGCAAATTCTTTTATGGAAGTTCATAAAGATTTTGCTGAGAATATCGTGGTGGGCTTTGGTAGATTAGCCGGACGAAGTATAGGCATTATTGCAAATCAACCAAGTCATTTGGCTGGGGTTTTAGATGTTCAAAGTAGCCAAAAAGGTGCGCGATTTGTGCGTTTTTGTGACGCTTTTAATATTCCTTTGTTGGTTTTAGAGGATGTTCCGGGATTTTTACCGGGTACCGACCAAGAATGGAATGCAATTATTACCAATGGAGCGAAATTGCTCTATGCCTTTAGTGAGGCAACTGTACCTAGAATAACTGTAATTACACGTAAAGCCTATGGAGGAGCGTATGATGTGATGAATTCAAAGCACATAGGCGCGGATATGAATTATGCTTGGCCCTCAGCAGAAATCGCCGTAATGGGAGCAAAAGGTGCTGCCGAAATCATTTTCAAAAAAGAAATTGATGCAGCAGAGGACCGTCAAGCTGCTTGGAAAGAAAAAGAACAAGAATACTCGGATATATTTGCAAATCCGTATCGTGCCGCAGAGCGCGGCTTTATTGATGAAGTAATTTATCCCGAAGAAACACGTGAAAAATTAATTCGTGCTTTTGAAATGTTGCAAAACAAAGTGGCCAATAATCCACGTAAAAAGCACGGAAATATGCCCCTTTAAGAAATTTTTACTTTATTTGCCAACCAAACTAAGCCATTCAAATATGGAACTAAAAGACATCCAAACACTTATCAAGTTTGTATCACAGAACGCAATTGACGAAGTTGAGATCAATCGCAAAGATTTTAAACTTTTAATTAAGAAAAATCCACAACAATTTGTTACCACTCAGGTGCAAACAGCTCCTGCTCCAGCACCTATAACTGCCGCCGCACCTCAAGCTGCGCCTGCACCTGTAACAAATGCTGCAAGTGAATCTAAACCTGCAAGTAACTTGATTGAGATTAAATCTCCAATGGTGGGAACCTTTTATCGTGCCGCTAATCCAGAATCTCCAACTTTCGCAAATGTTGGCGATGAAATATCGGTGGGTAAAGTAGTATGTATCATCGAGGCAATGAAATTATTTAATGAGATTGAAAGCGAAGTAAAAGGTAAAATCGTTAAGGTATTGGTTGATAATGCAACCCCTGTCGAATACGACCAACCTTTATTCCTCGTTGAACCCTCCTAATTATTCGCCATATGTTTAAGAAAATACTCATCGCCAACCGCGGTGAAATTGCCTTGCGTATCATCCGTACTTGCAAAGAGATGGGAATTGGTACCGTGGCTGTATACTCGACAGCTGATAAAGACAGTTTACATGTCCGATTTGCAGATGAAGCCGTATGTATTGGTCCTCCGCAAAGCCGAGATAGCTATTTAAATATTCCTAGAATTTTAGCAGCGGCTGAAGTTACCAATGCAGATGCGATTCATCCGGGGTATGGATTTTTATCCGAAAATAGCAAATTTAGTGCATTGTGTCGCGATCATGGTATTAAGTTTATCGGAGCCACGCCAGAGCAAATTGATGGTATGGGCGATAAAAGCAATGCCAAAGAAACCATGAAAAAAGCAGGGGTACCTACGATTCCCGGATCTGAAGGACTTCTTGAAAGCGTTGAACACGCGAAGCAAATTGCCAATGAAATTGGTTACCCTGCTATTATGAAAGCTACTGCCGGTGGCGGTGGTAGAGGAATGCGGATTGTTTGGAACGACGATGAAATTGAAAATGCATGGAATAGTGCCAAACAAGAATCGGGTGCTGCTTTCGGTAACGATGGCTTGTATATGGAAAAATATATCGAAGATCCTCGACATATTGAAATTCAAATTGCAGGCGATCAATACGGCAAAGTATGTCATTTAAGTGAACGCGATTGTTCGATACAACGCAGACACCAAAAATTAATTGAAGAAACTCCTTCACCATTTATGACCGATGAACTTCGTTTGAAAATGGGTGAGGCTGCCAAAGCAGCTGCACAAATCATTAATTATGAAGGGGTAGGTACTGTTGAATTTTTGGTTGATAAACACCGTAACTTCTATTTTATGGAAATGAATACGCGTATCCAAGTAGAACATCCCGTTACAGAAGAGGTTATTAACTACGACCTTGTAAAGGAACAGATACTTATTGCTGCGGGTGTTCCTATCTCCGGTAAGGATTATTTCCCCACAAAAGCCGCAATTGAAGTGCGTATTAATGCCGAAGATGTATACAAGGATTTCCGTCCGAGTCCTGGAAAAATTAAAGTATTGCATAAGCCAGGTGGACATGGGGTTCGGGTAGATTCACATATCTATGCGGGTTATACCATTCCTCCATATTATGATTCCATGATTGCGAAATTGATTGTTTCGGCTCAAACCAGAGAAGAAGCCATTGTTAAAATGGAACGGGCTTTAAGCGAATTTGTAATCGAAGGTATCGAAACTACCATTCCTTTGCATCAACAATTGATGAAAAACGAGGATTTTAGAAACGGAAACTTCACCACTGCATTTATGAATACGTTTAAAATCAAATAAATATCATACAAAACATTTTTTGGCACGGTATTTGAAGTAGTAAAATCAAAACAAACTAATAATAAACATTATGAAAAAATTAACCTTACTTTTCGCAGTAGCTTTCGCAGTAGTTGGATCTGCAATGGCACAAATGGCAATCCCTGGTGAAGTTTTTGCTCAAAATCCTTCACGTTTTAATGGTCGTAAAGTGACTATCAAAAACATCGAAATCGTTAAAACAAGTGCAACAGGTGGTCCTGCAATTGGTGGCCCTGCTGGTTCTTTAAATCAAGGCGCTCCAGGTCCTGCTGGTTCTCCTTCAGCCCCTGCTGCTCCTTGCCGTCCTCCTCGTGGTTTCTCTGAAATCGGTTTGAACTTCATTGGAGCTCCTGAATACAAAGGATGTTTCTTCATGGCCGATAACATGAAAACTCAGTTAGATCGCGAATGTGGACACGATAAAACCCCAGCGCAAATCACTTTCCGTGGTGACAGTCGTACAGGTTACAACGTAAGCTTCTACCGCTTAGGTATGTAATTCTTACCAAACCTATAACAAAAAATGCCGGCTAAATGCCGGCATTTTTTGTTATAGGTTATAACTCTAATCTATCAATGTTCTCAATTTTAGGTTTGTACATTCCTTAAAAATAGGTATAATTCCACTGCCGCTTATCAAAATCAATTTATGCATATACCAGGTTAGTATAATCGGTTGAATTCTTCACCCTAATATCAAAATAAACAAAACCAGGAGTTTCAATCTCTGACAGAATAATTATTTAAATCTTACCCCAGTTGCAAGAAATTTGGTTTGAATTTCAAAATTTGATAGCGAGCTATCCGCGATCTCGTCTTGTTCATCATTCCACACGGTGTCTTGATAAAAATGTCCAACTGCGTACAAGTCCTTTTTACCAATATTTTTTGGAACCGTGAATTTCTCATCAAAATCAACGGTAATGGTTTTGTCATGCAGATCGTAACTGAACCAACAACCTTCTGCTTGACAAACCTCTTTTACTCTGCCAAAGACCGTAAATGCTGCGGTTCCCTTAGTTTGGTGTTCTTTCAATGCTTCTTTTATGGAAATTGCTTTCTGCGTATCCACGGAATCTCCAATTTGATTGAAATCAGCGCAGGAAACGGCAGATAAAACAAGAAGAGTAGAAATAAATGTGTGCTTCATGATACAAAATTAAGGCTTTTTTAAGATTGTGGTGGGATATAAAACTCCTCTCGTCTCATCATGCGGATATAACAGATATTGCTTCCGTAGTTTTCTAAAATCAGTTAAACGAGATTCCCAAGAACTTCGAATTTCCTCTTCAGTTTTTCCAGCAATAATTTGATTTCTCAATTCTGGCGTTCCGGCAAGCTTATCAAAAAAATTATTGAAAAATTCGGGTTTAGATCCATAAGCTTTGTACATTTCTAATATCCAAACCAAGTATATTTTTTGATAATCGACCAAATAGTCTAACGCAAAATCTTTAAGATAAATACCTTTACAAGTCTGATTTTCATAGGGTGGATTTACGGCTTTACCTCTGATCGATTTGGGCGTAAACTCGAAATTTCCTTCTACAAACCAAGGCGCGCCTATAACTTCAAAAGGCCAAGCAGTTCCTCGTCCCATGCTCATTATGGTACCTTCAAATAGACCTAAACTTGGATAAAGAATGATGGAAGCCTGACTTTGTAAATTTGGGGAAGGGGGAACTGGTAGTTTATATGGGGTATTATGATCGTATTGCGCAACAGGTATTACGTTTAATTTTAGTTTGTGTGACTTAGAGATCCATTTTTCCCCTTTAATCATTAACGCTAATTCCCCTAATGTCATCCCATGCACCAACGGAATGGCATGCATCCCAACCATAGACTGTACAAATTTAGGATCTAAAATAGGTCCATCGACATAATGACCATTGGGATTCGGTCGGTCTAATATCCACAGAGGAATATTATTTTCGGCACAGGCTTCCATGATATAATGCATGGTAGTTAAATACGTATAAAAACGGACCCCTACATCCTGCATGTCAAAAATAACGGCTTCAATACCTTTAAGATCCTTACTGCTGGGCTTTTTATTTTTTCCATATAAACTTACGATAGTCAAGCCACTTTTCGGGTCAATCGCATTTTTTACATGCTCCCCATTTGCAGCATCCCCTCTAAAACCATGTTCAGGAGCAAATATCTTAACCAATTGTACTCCTAATTCAATTAGGGTATCTGCCAAGTGCGTTTCACCAACCATGGTGGTGTGGTTTGCCACTAAACCTACTTTTTTACCTTTTAATGCAGGAACATATTTTGCGAATTGATGGGCTGCAGGTATTATTTGGCTGTATAAAGAATTAAATCCTCCAATAAAAATAAAGGATGAAATGATGCAAAACGAAGAAGCAATGGTATTTTTGACCCTAAGATTGAATTGGCCGTATTTCATAGCGCGTAAATTTATTACAAAGGAAGGCAAATCTGCGTCAAGACGCATATTTTATTTAGCCATTTTTTCCGTTGCTCTTAGCGTTTTAATAATGTTGCTTTCTATAGCAACTTTATCGGGTTTTAAACAAGAAATTCAGAAAAAAATCTCAGCAGTACAAGGTGATTTTATCATTGATTCGGGCCGGAATATTGAATCAGGCGAGCCCTTTCCCTTAGCGGATGATGAGGTAAAATCTTTAGACTCGTTGGTGCTGATCCCGGGAATTTCTAGAGTTATTCCTTCCGCTTCAAAAGCCTGTATAATTAAGTCTTCGGAAGATATAGAAGGGCTCATTGCAAAAGGAATCGATAATAAGTCACGCGCGTATTTCAAATCTGCCTATCAGGTGCATTTAGAAACAAGGGTAGATGATAGTAATGGATGTTGGATCTCCTCAGTTACAGCGAAACGACTTAAAATTGATACAGGCGATCGCATTACGGTGGTTTTTTTTGTTACGGATAATCAGAATTACAGCCGTCCGAGAGCACGCAGGCTTAGGGTTACTGCATTGTACCAAACTGGAATCGACAAAATTGATGCCCAAATGATATTGGTTAATCAGAATACGTTAAAAACATTTTTACCTCCAGGTAACACATACACGCAAATAGAAATTTGGAAGGATAAAGCTGCAAATTCTGAATTTTTGAAACGCGAAATCCGAAAATTTTTACCCTCTGGATATGTGCGTTTGAATACCCTTCAAGAATACAATCGCTTGATTTTTGATTGGTTGGCAATTTTAAACACCAATGTTTGGATCATTCTCATCTTAATGGCACTCGTAGCCATAACAGGTATGAGTACGACATTATTAATAATAATCATTGAAAACACTTCGAAAATTGGCCTTTTATTGGCATTAGGCGCGCGGTTCAAGGATATTTCACGCATGTTTGTATTGCACGCACTGATTATTGCCGTTGTGGGTGTTTTATTTGGAAATATACTTACGGCAATCGTTGTGTACGGTCAAAATACCTTTCAATGGATTCAATTAAACCAACAAATATATTTCATTCCTTATGTGAGACTGACCTTAGATATCTGGGACTGGATTTGGGTCGATTTAGCAGCAATAGGAGTGATCGGTATGAGTTTATGGCTACCTGCTCGGTATATTCGTAAAATTGACCTGATCAAAGCCATAACCTTTAAATAAGACGATGGTTCTTGATTCTGGTATATTGTATTTTTAAAATAGACATATTATAAAAGCAAAAAGCCGACTACTTGGTCGGCTTTTGCGTTTATTACAAAAAGTTTAAGCGTCGATTTTCGCGTATTTCGCGTTTGCTTCAATGAATTCTCTTCTTGGGGGAACTTCATCACCCATAAGCATGCTGAAAATCCTGTCGGCCTCTGCTGCGCTATCCAGGGTAACTCTTTTTAAAGTTCTGCGGCGGGGATCCATGGTGGTTTCCCAAAGTTGCTCGGCGTTCATCTCTCCAAGTCCCTTATAACGCTGAACGTTAACCGTATCTTCCTTGCCTTTGCCCACTTCTCTGATAGCAGCATCGCGATCATCGTCGTTCCAGCAATAGCGTGATTGGTTGCCTTTCTTAACAAGATATAGGGGTGGAGTTGCAATGTATAAATAACCGCTTTCTACCAATTTTTTCATGTATCGGAAGAAAAGCGTGAGTATGAGCGTGCGGATATGCGAACCATCGACGTCCGCATCCGTCATGATGACTATTTTGTGATAACGAAGATTATCAAGATTGAGTTCCTTTTCCCCTTCTTCATTTTGTCCGATGTGCACGCCTAGCGCAGTAAACATGTTACGAACCTCTTCATTGTCGTAAATTTTATGTTCAAGGGCTTTTTCAACGTTAAGGATTTTACCTCTTAAGGGTAAAATGGCTTGAAATTCACGGTCACGACCTTGTTTTGCTGTTCCACCTGCAGAATCTCCCTCGACAAGGAATATATCACAAGCAGCTGGATCAGTTTTAGAACAATCGGATAATTTTCCAGGAAGACCCATACCGGACATTGCACCTTTGCGTTGAACCATATCCCGAGCTTTACGCGCGGCGGCTCGTGCTTGCGCTGCTAGAATCACTTTGTCAACGATAATTTTGGCTTCTTTAGGATTTTCTTGAAGGAAGTTTTCCAACATTTCCCCAACGGTCATATCCACGGCCCCCATTACATCGTTGTTCCCTAATTTTGTTTTAGTTTGGCCTTCAAATTGGGGTTCTTGCACTTTAACCGATATTACACCCGTAAGACCTTCTCTAAAGTCATCACCTGCAATTTCGATTTTTACCTTATCTAATAATTTTTGTGAAATTGCATAAGCTTTTAATGTACGTGTTAAGGCTCTACGGAAACCAGCTACGTGAGTACCCCCTTCAATGGTATTGATGTTATTTACGTATGAATGCAAGTTTTCCGCGTATCCTGTATTGTATTGGAATGCAATTTCGATGGGAATACCATGTTTGTCACTCTCACAATAAATAGGTTCAGGAATAAGTCTTTCACGAGTACCATCAATGAAGGTAACAAATTCCTTTAAACCGCCTTCAGAGTAGAAAATCTCTTCTCTCATGTTTCCATTTTCATCCACATCACGCTCATCCGTTAAACTCAAGTGAATGCCCTTATTCAGATAGGCTAGTTCTCTAAGTCGGTTTTGAAGGGTGTCAAAATTATAAACTTGTGTTTCTCTAAAAATTGTTTCATCCGGTTTAAAGGTAGTTTCAGTACCTCGAATGTCAGTGGTACCAACTTCTTTAACCGGGTAAAGGGGTTTACCTATTTGATATTCCTGCTGGTAGATTATGCCGTTTCTGAAAACACGTACTTTAAGATCTTTACTTAATGCATTTACGCAACTTACACCAACACCGTGCAAACCTCCAGATACCTTGTAGGTATCTTTGTCAAATTTACCACCGGCGTGTAAAACAGTCATAACCACCTCTAAAGCACTTTTTTTCTCTTTAGAGTGCATATCGGTAGGAATCCCCCGACCATTATCTATTACCCGAATGGAATTATCTTTAAGGATGGTAACTTTTATATGTGTGCAATGGCCCGCCAATGCTTCATCGATACTGTTATCGACAACCTCATAAACTAAGTGATGAAGTCCTTTAGGACCGATATCACCGATATACATTGCAGGTCTTTTTCTTACCGCTTCTAAACCTTCAAGCACCTGAATATTTTCGGCACCGTAATTACTTTTTGATGGATCGCTCATAGTTGAATTAACTAAAACATTTATTTTGTAAAATTAACGAAAAGCAACAGCAAGCGCATTAAAATGCAGGGGTACTTTTCCACAAAAACGCCATGATTTATAGACCGTCTGAACCAAAAATACTGAAGGAGATCTTTCCCGTTTCTCTTAGATAATCGACCAAAGTATGTATATACTTCGATTTTTGCTCAATGGTTTTAACTCGCGCTGTTAAATACCGATTTTCTCGGGTATTCAATAAGAAGATGGTTCCATCACCAGAATCGAACTTTTCACGTTCTAATTCAAATAATTTCAGGTATCCATTTTCAACGTTTTTCAAATGCTCATATACATCGCGATATACCATTCCTTGTTGCCTCAAAGCGCTGATTTTTAAATACGTTTCGTTTCGTTTGAAATGGAATAATTGGTTTTTTTGATCCAAAGTAAATCGAGAAATTTGATAGGCCCCACGTTCTTTTCTCAAAAACAAAGGTGCGGAAACGCTTACTCCAAAACGTCGATCTAATCCTATGTCATAATCACCGTATACCCCTTTGAAGAGCTGTTGGTATTTCAAATCGACTTTGGGTAAAAGATTCCATTTCTGAAGTCTGAGATCTAACGCTTTTTGCCGGATGTCCCATTCAATAATGCGTAAATCCGGTAAAGATTCTAAGATAATTGAAGTTGAAAGCGTTTCCATGAAAAGAGAGTCTAAAAAATCCAGTCCAGTAGCAGTTGGAGTAACGGTTTCAGCGATATTTAAAGCTTTCCATGTTTCTTTTTCAGGGTCGAATTGCCATAAATGTCGACTCAATTGAAGTCTCTGTTTATAGGTATTTGCATTCCATTCTTTCGCCCGAGTTCTGAATAATTCCAGTTGGATATAATTCTCTAAGGTATCCATTCCGTTGCAACCACCTGCCGAGAATAATTCTCTCAATGCATTCTGACGATCTAAGGATAAGCTCTCTCCAAGTTGGTATGCCTTTTCAATTTCATGGGCGATAAACCAGTCTATATAATCCAACCAAATAGATTGACTTAAATCTTGGAGTTGAATTTTTTGTATTTCAACAGACTGCTCGCGGAATAATTTGGCTTTTGCTAAGGTTGTTCGGCGCTCATCTGTAAGCAAGCCCTTTAAAATGGGTATGCTTACCCCGGCATAACTCAAACCAGCAGACGGGGTGAATAATTCAGGATTTACATAGGTTCCTCGACCACTTTCGAAGCCAGATTCAAATTGAAAGGGACTTGCAGTTGGGATTTTAATTTGAAACGATTCTCGTCGAT
>CBFHGY010000002.1:75218-75508 GCA_965655465.1 Bacteroidia bacterium
ACCGGCTTCTTTTTCCGAAGTTTCCATTACGAATCTCGGGTCAAATTGGCCTCTCTTTTCAAGTAAGTAGGCTTTTCCCAATTGAGACTCTAATCTACTCGCATTTACCAAGGGATGTCCGTTTCGAACCTTCTCAATGAGCTCTAAAACGGTTAAATTAAAAAGATAGGTTTCTTTTTTTAGGGTATCTGAGGAAATTGAGCGGTTGTGTTCACTTGTACTTGTTAATTGTATGTTTGCCCATATTCGCTTTGGTGCTAGTGCCAAAGAAAAACACAAGAATCCCCAGG
>CBFHGY010000002.1:75518-78510 GCA_965655465.1 Bacteroidia bacterium
AGGTAAAAATGCGGATTTTAGTTAAATTGAAAGTAAAAAAGTGCTTTATCATATTACTTTTTTTCTTTCGAGTTCTTGCCGCCACCCTCAATATTGACTGGATTTGTTTTAGCTCTGTTATTGTGATAATAATCCGCTGGGAATCCATTTAATTGTCGCCATATTTCATACCAAACGGGTACTGTTTTAAGCAGCATGTATGCGCGAGCACCTACCCCTATCTTTAATTGTTCAGGCCACTTCTTTCCATTGGCCGACATTTTCATCAATACGCGGTAGTTCCCATTGGCCTGAAGGGCATTATCTACTGCATATATCTCGCCTGGAAATGTTCCGAAAGAAAGGGCCGGCCAACCTGAAAATACCATAGTGGGCCATCCGTCGAAAACAAATTGTGCGGGGGCTCCAACTTCAATTAATGGCATATCCACCGGTTTGACAAATAATTCTACCGCTAGGTTAATTTCTGAAGGCACAATCGTGCATAATGCTTGACCCTCGCTCACGGCTATTCCTACACCATTAGACAAAGTTTGAGATACCAGCCCTTTTTGTGGGGCTTTAACGACATAAAAGCCATTTCTGATCTGATAATTAGAATACAAATTTCGCAATTTTGAAACTTCGGTTTCTGTATCCATTTGCGCGGAAATGGCACTGTAACGCTCACTTTCGGCTTTTGCTAATTTTTCACCATACTCTGCATCGATGTTTTGTAATTCAATTTTTGCGTTTTCAATAGCATTCGTAGCCATGTTTAATTTGGCTTCTTGAATCATCTTTTTGGCAAGGGCTTCCTGGTATTTTACACGACGGTTTTCAACGTCTAAAGGACTTTTAATTTGCTTGATACTCAATAAACTATCTCGTACCAGTTGCTGTTGTGCAATTTTCAAATTGATATTTGCTGCCTGCATTTCTGCAAATTCAGAATTATACTTCAGTTTCTCTTGTTGTAATTTTACCTCTGCCTTCTGAATGGCATAATCCCTATTCGCTTCTAATTGGGTGATTTGTTGATTAATGGCATTTACCTTCGCCGAATAACTCAAAATAGAATTTTCTTTGGCCTTTATTTGGGTAGATGTTTGGCCAATTAATCCCGGATCTAGGTATTCACTTTTAATTTCCGTTAATACAGCAATGGTATCTCCTTCTTCAACCAGGTCTCCGTCTTTTACATACCATTTTAAAATTTGACCGGAAATTACCGTTTGTATAGATTGAGGCCGCTCACTAGGTCTTAGGGTAGTTACGATACCCGTGGTTTCTATATGTTGCGTCCATGGCAAGAACATGAAAATCAAAGTGATTAACGTACAAACTAAAATTAGTCTGCGCATGTAATGAGAAACCCAAGGACTGTCTTCGAAATGTTTATTGTTGATCATCAGATTCGGCTTGAATTACATTAAGTTTTTCCATGGAGATACCACAATCGTATAAATTTTCTACCGTTAAAATGAGTTTTTCTACGGCGTCAAGCAAAGTAATAATGAGTATTTCAGCGGCTAGGAATTGTCCAAGGCTAATGCTCTGTTCTACTAATAAATAGCTACCCATAATCAATAGGGAAGCAGTGAAAACCACTTTTGTGATAATACCAAGCCAAGCCTGGCGATATATCACACCAAAATGTTTGGTGCGACCTTCTGAGTATTCGTTCAGTCTAAAATCCAACATAGGAAGTTCTTCCTCTGTTTTGTTTATCCATAGATTCCTTAATGACAAAGCGGTTTTAAATTTAAAATTTGATTCATAACGGGCAGTATCGAATCCCCGTTTCCACGTTAAACGCAAAACCCAATACAAAACAAATACTAGGATAATTCCAAATGCAATGAATAATGGGTGGTATACCGCTAATAACAACAGTCCGAAAACAGCTTGTAATAATTTTCCCGTAAAATCCACCAACAGTTTCGAAAGACTTTTTTGAAGCGTTACGATATCCAGAAAATAGGTAGTTCGCGTTTCGAGTTGCTCTGTCATTTTTATGCCTTTTTCTTTCAATTCAAGAATTCTGTCTTTGAAAAGAAGTGAAAAATGTAAGAATAATTTGCGTTGAATACTTTCAATGATACTTATTTGGGCCAATCGTGTAAGTCCAGATAACAGCACCGCCAGCGTTATTAAAACGGATAAAAAGAACCAACTGGTGTTCAATCTTCCCGCCATTACATATCCAATTATGGTTTGAATTCCCAACGGCAATGCGAGGCTAATCAAGCCTGAGAACAAGGCATATACATACAAGTATTTAATGTTTCGACTCTCAATTTTGATAATATCAAAAATAAGAGACATGGGAGTTCTGTTAGGTATTTGATTTTGTCTAAAGGGCATCCTAGCGGAATTATTTTACGCAAAAATAAGAGTAAAGTACTTACTTTCCTCTACCCTGAATCATGGTCAATGCGGTATTGAACATGATTTTTATGTCCAAAGCAATTGACATGTTTTCCAAATAAAATACATCGTATTTCATGCGTTCAATCATTTCGTCTACACTTTCGGCATATCCGTATTTGATTTGGCCCCAACTGGTAATTCCTGGCTTTACTCTGTGTAAACGCTTGTATAGAGGTGCTTTATCTACAATCTGATTTATAAAAAACTGTCGTTCCGGCCGAGGCCCAACCAAACTCATTTGCCCTAAAAGGACATTAAAAAACTGGGGCAATTCGTCCAAACGGGACTTCCTCAGGAAAATTCCAAAGCGAGTACGTCTGTTGTCTGACTCACTGCTGAGTCTTGGTCCTTGTGCTTCTGCATCGACGAACATACTCCTAAATTTGATGATATTGAATGGAATTCCCTTATATCCGATACGTTCTTGTTTGAAAAATATAGGACCTTTAGAATCTATTCGAATTATAATTGCAATAATCGCAAAAACGGGTAAGCAACATAATAAGGCGAACATAGAGAGCGCAATGTCCATTCCACGTTTAACAAATTTCTGCCAATATGGCATTACTTCAAAATCTAC
>CBFHGY010000003.1:0-76593 GCA_965655465.1 Bacteroidia bacterium
TTTAAGGGCATCCGATTCGGATTTTTCATAAGAAAACGCAAAACCATTGGTAAGGGCATGTTTTTCACCTTTCAAGCGATCTACCAGTAAAACTTTTGCATCTGGGGTTGTTTCACACAAAGCAAAGTTTATAAAGTAGCTACCCGATTTCTCGCGTGTGGTAACTTTTAAAGGGATCTCCAACAACTCACCCTCCTCTATATCGGGTCGGCGATCAATCACATTCCATTCACCATTGGGATCTAAAGTTCCAATACCGTAATACCCCCCAAATATCTTCCGCATATCCATATAATCAGATTCATGTTGGGCATTCTTATCTGACATATTCCATTCCAATATAGCGTGATCCATTTCGACCACTGCTGGGTTCTGATTTTTCAACACCATTTCCAAACGATTACAGGGAAAAGTTCTGTCTTCTTTAAATGCAGATGCAGATCCATCAGTTGAAATCTTATCTGTTTCCTCAAATTTAATACTGGCACTGCTGCCGGTAGCTATAGCAAAAAACGCAGAACCTTGTTCAATAGTCCTCGTTTCTAGCGTGGTTCCTGCTTTAAAGGCATTTGTACCACTTACAACTACAGAAGACCCTGTATTATCATAGGTATTATACATTTTCCCTACTGGATCATAAAAGTAAAATTTATCGGCTACGTTAGTTCGGGTTAATGCATTCCAATCTACATTACACATGTAAGGATTGGCAATTAGATTTACCCCTTTTAAACTGCCGGCACTTGAATTGTAGGTTAAACTCACGGTATGATCGCCAACAATAGGAGATCCTTTAAAATTCATTACACCTGCAGCTGCTGATGCTGATGGATCACCTACCCCACTAGAACCTAAACCTCTAAAAAACAATAATACCCCTTGTCCTTCATTGATTTTGTTAGCTGTAGTTCCCGATTCAAAACCGGCCCAGCTTTCATTCGCTTCATCCCAAGCATATAAAGAGGTATTACAAAGTGCACAGCTGCTATTGAAAGAATAGAAACTGTCTTTATTCGTAGCATTTTTAGTTCCAGTAATAACAATGTTATTGGCAATTTGAGAAACGTTCATACCACCTTTAAGAGGAAATCCAACCGTTCTCCATGCTCGATTTCCGCTATTGTACATTTGCCATTGCACCCCACCGGTGATGTTAAAAAATTGTCCTTGTTCTAGAATTTCACCCCGAGCATCTCCATTATTTCCTATAATAATGTATGGATTCCAGCTATTCCAAGCTGATTCCGTATTGGCCGTTGGGCTATTTGATACTAAAGAGCCAGAAATCGAACCTAAAACTAACAATCTTCCATCTAAATACCATTTGGGATAATCTGCGTTCTCAAACTTGACCGTAGTTCTTGGACCAATAACAATCACTCCGGGTCCACCCAACAAATAATCACTACCTGCAGGTTGACTCCAATCGTAATAACCAATACCTGTAATTTCGTTATTAGAACCATCAAAATAGATCGAGGTATTCAATTCCGGTTTAAACGCAGTAAATGCAAAAATTCGGTCATCCGTGATGTTATCCTCAAAATACAATTTCATAACTGCACCAGTACCTCTATCATTTTTGGTTATTAATCTTCTGAATTGATTGAAACTCGAATTACCATAGGTCGCACCAGTTTTCAAGTAGAAACAAACGGTATCTGTACCTGAAACTATTAAACTTGCTTGTTTGCCAATTGCGAGATCTCCCAAACTGGTTGAAGATGGATAGGTAAAAGTAGGGTCATTAAAAATAGATTTATTCGTATTTGAAGTACCTATTCTAATAGTTGAAACCGAATTATCAGCGTTATTTCTATAATTAGTAAAGCGAACCTTGGTATATTGCGTGATCATTAATTGACCTATTTCTTGATCTATTTTACTGCCATTATTTCGAATTTCCACATCGGCAGTATCGAATTGATCAAAGATTAATAAGTCACTGCTCGAAGGGCTTGTTCTCGCAGGGATCCAATTCGTACTTGTGCTAAAATCCTTACTGGAAGCACCAGTCCAACGGTATGTATTTGAAACAGTGTAAATCCTGGGAGCAAAATCAAAATATGCCGTGGTATTCACAACACCAGTAACGCTATTTTTGTAATAAATCCTAACTTTTTTGGGGGTGGAGGAAGCCATATTACTAGATCTATCGTACTTTATTTCAAAGTTTATAGAAGTATCCCCACTTGATAATCTAAATCCAGTTCTTGCACCAGCAATCGAAGCCAAACCAGATTTAAAGTTTACATTAATCCAGCCGGTTGATTTATCTAATGACCTTGCTTCAAAACCTATTGTATCAGAAAGCAAGATTACCGAATCCCCATTTTGAACACCTGTAAGTCGAAAATGAATTTCCTTAGAAACTCCATCACCACCACTATTTGAGTAAAAGCATGACCTCATAACGGTAGAGCTTGTAGTTGGCGCAGTTGCAACATATCCTGCCAATCCTGCTACGGAATAACTTGCAAATCTTTGAGAAAATACATTGTTTGTAAAAAGTGCGGTTACCACAAAAATGGCTAAAACTCGCTTAAAGTTATTTAAAATCTTTTTCATAATTACGCTAAAATTGCCTTGAAATGAGTTTGAGTTTGACACAAATTTGTTTATTCCAAACCAATATTTTAACAATATTAAGGGAATAAAACGTGTAATTGCTAATAGAAGTCACGTGTTCACGGCCAATATCACCTAATATGATCCAATGTGACAAAAAAACACAAAAAGAACTCAAAATATTGAGTCTAAGCAAGGGTATTTTTCACCTAAAATCCGCAGTTGCAACCGCCACTCTTTTTGGGTCGGTGCTTTTGGGTTCCGCAAGAACTGACAGAACTCACCAAAACCAATATTGCGAAAAGTGCAATTATGTTTCTCATTATTTTTACTCGAACCATAATTCGAAAATACGACTTTCAAGTAAATATCAGACCTTTGCAGCAACAAACTTTTTAATATGACCCTATTAAGTATTTTAGATTTCGCCTCAGATTGGCTTTTCCACCTAGATGAAAAATTGCAATTCCTTGTTTCTGAATATCGGTACCTTACCTATTTTATTTTATTTGCCATAGTTTTTACTGAAACAGGACTCGTAGTAATGCCTTTACTGCCCGGCGATTCACTCCTTTTTGCAGCAGGATCCATTGCCGCACTCGATAACACGTTAAACATTTTTATTCTCATCCCACTCTTAATACTTGCCGCACTTTTAGGTGACAACACCAATTACTTCATCGGTTCAAAAATTGGTGTTCGCATTTTTGACCTCAAATGGAAACTGCTTAAACGTGAATATCTTACCCAAACTGAAGAATTTTACGAAAAACACGGAGGTTATACCCTTATTATGGCACGTTTTGTTCCAATTGTAAGAACTTTTGCTCCATTTGCGGCAGGAATGGGTACCATGACATACCGCAAATTCATCACCTATTGCATCGCGGGTGCTGTGCTTTGGGTTACCACTATCACTTCTTTGGGATATGCGTTAGGACAAAATCCTTGGGTTAAAGGTCATTTCGAAACCGTTGTTTTTGCAATAATTGGAATATCCTTATTGCCTATGGTGTATCAATACATCAAACACAAATGGTTCAAAACAAAATAATTGGCGTATTGGGTTTTCCTATCGCCCATTCGAAGTCGCCTCTTTTGTTTCAAAATTTCTTTGACATGGAAGGCATTTCAGATTGGGAATATCATCGATTTGAATACCAAAATTTATCCGATTTTTTGATCTACATTACTCAGAATACACATATTGTGGGTTTTAATATTACCCTACCCTTTAAGCAGTCTGTTCTAAAGCATCTTCGCACTATAGAACCGGAAGCCGAACGTATTGGTGCGGTTAATACCGTTGGCATTCAACGCAATTCTGAGGGTATTAACTTGCATGGATTTAATACCGATTATCACGGCTTTCGATTTTCTTTGGAATCCTTGCCGCATCAACCCCAATCTGTGGTAATAATTGGCACCGGAGGTGCTTCCAATGCGGTAAAAACCGTTTTGATGGATCTTTCCATCCCATTTTTACAAGTTTCCAGGAATCCTTCGCATGCAACTCACATTTCTTTTTCCCAATTGCAAAATCAACTTCAAAACCCCAAAACGCTTTTGGTTAATGCCAGTCCCATTGGCATGAAAGGCTTTCCTCAAGATATTCCGGAACTTGATTTTTCAAATTTGGCTTCTGATTTGCAAATAATAGACCTAATTTACCACCCAGAAGAGACCGTTTTATTAAAAAAAGGACGTGAAAACAGACTTTTCGGATTGAATGGTTTTCCGATGCTTCAACAACAAGCTGAAAAAGCTTGGCAAATTTTTAAACGATTCGGATGAAAAAACTACCCTTATATATTGCTGTTTGCGCCTTTAGCTTCCAGTTTGCTTGTAACAGTTCCAAAACCATGAGTCCTGAGGATTGGGACAATGGATCGAGCATTGAAAAAACGCTTTTTACCGAGAAAGAAGTTAATGAAATTGTTTCTGGAGTATTGAATGCCGAACACAAAGATGAACCCTATAATGCGCCATCAGATAAAATCTGGCAATTGGAACACACTCAAATTGAACTCCATTTTAATTTTCAAAATAAAAACCTTGATGGAACCGCCTATCTAACGCTGTATCCTTATTTTTATCCTCAGCAGGTTTTGACATTAGACGCGAAGGGCATGGATATTTTGGCTGTCGAAATCGCAGAACAAAGTGGCGATTACACAATAATATCTAAGGGCCCAGACGTTCCAACAAGTCAAAACAAGGGCCCCAAACCCGATGCTTTACAATGGAGTTATGACGATTCCCTAAAATTAAAGATTACGCTTCCCTATATAATCAATCCCAAAGAATCTTTGAATTTGAAAATTCAATACCAAGCGAACCCCGAGCGCAAAATCCATTCATTAAGGGATATTTCAAACTCTGCTGTAAGTGATGACAAAGGGGTGTATTTTATAAATACAGATGGAAAAAACCCAAGTTATCCAATGCAAGTATGGACCCAAGGGGAACCCGAGTCCAATTCAAGATGGTTCCCAACTCTAGACAATCCCAATCAAAAACATACCCACCGAATTATTTTAAACGTTCCAGACAGCCTAAAAACAATTAGTAATGGACGACTAGCTTCATCCACTGTGATTTCAAATGGATATAGAAAAGACATTTGGGATATGTCTCCTAAACATGCGGTTTATTTAACCATGTTTGCGATTGGAAATTGGGAAGCTGTGCACGACACCGTTATTGTCGCATATCCAGAAAACTTAGAAGCATTGGCAATTCCCCTCACATATTTTGTAGAAAAACCATACAAACCCTATGCCAAGCAAATATTTGGTAATACGCCAGAAATGATAAAATTCTTTGGAGAATTTACAGGCGTACCATTTCCTTGGAACAAATATGATCAAATTGTTTGCCGCGAGTTTGTAAGTGGTGCAATGGAAAATACTACAGCAGTTATCCATAATCACCGACTTCAAGACCCAACCTATAAAATGGAGGACTATATATCACATGAATTGTTCCATCATTGGTTCGGAGATTATACCACCTGCGAGAGTTGGTCTCATCTTTCCATGAATGAAAGCTTTGCTTGTTATAGTGAGTACCTTTGGAGGGAACATAAATATGGCAAAGAAAATGCGGAAGAATGGCTTCTCGACAACACTACATTCCCTCGTTATAGCGAAGAAAGCGACACCTATAATGAGTTGAAAACAACTCCGTTAATTAATCCGCATTTTCAAAATGCAAATCAGCAATTTGACGATATTCGATATAACAAGGGGGCTCAAATTTTACATGAATTGCGCCAACATATTGGCACCGATGCATTTAAAAAGTGCATGAAATATTATTTAAGCGAACACGCTCATGATAATGGCAATGCCTATGATTGGAAACGCAGTGTTGAGAAAGTTACAGGTAAAAACATGGATCATTTTTTTAACAGCTGGTATTTCCAGGGAGGTGAGTCTTTGGTTCAATTTAAAACCGTCTTAGACCCAATAACCAATACGTCTACACTAATTTTATACCCAGGTATTGCTGAAAATCAAAAAGCCGCTTCTCGCTTAAAAAAGTATGGGAGAGCAAAAATGCAACGCATTTATATCCATGCATTGAGTCAATCTGGTCGCACCATAGATACGGCGGTATGGATATATCCGTATACAGATGCGTTAGAAATAAAATTGCCATTTAAAGATTCACAGGTTTTTTTGAAATATACCAATCCTCAAAATTATTTCTATTCCTTCGACTTTCGGGCTCAAAAAGCGCTTTCGGGTAGCGTAGAAACACGCATCCAATATTTTTTAAACCGTGCACATCATGCTATAAATAACAAAAGCTTTAGCTATTTTGATAAAATAGAAATTCTGAACAGTGCATTACAGGCTTTGAGCATTGTGGAAATTCCCAATCAAAAGGATGTTCTTGAAAAAGCATTCAAAATATGTGTAGCTAGTTTACAAATAGACAAGAATGTTCAACTTGAGAAGCCGCTGCTGTCAAAATTGAGTTTTGAATTGTTTTTTGCTTTAACCGATCGGGATTCAGAAAATCCCATTAAAGGTCAATTGGAAATAATTCAGAAATACCACGACTTGATTTTTCGCCAACTCTTAGGAGAATCTCAATTAATCCAACAGGTTTATTTTCTCAATTTCCTTCATCAATTAGAAAACACTTTCCCCGGCATTGTAAAACAAACTACCTCAAAGGAAGTATCTGACTTGGTACATGGTTTTAAGAGTTCTAATAACTCGGAAGCACTGGAAGCCGCGTTAATGCATGCCTATTTCACCCAACAAAATCCCAGCAACATACTGCAAGTCCTAATTAATTCGGAGGAAAATATCGCTCCCGTAAAACTGC
This sequence comes from Bacteroidia bacterium, assembly GCA_965655465.1. GTDB lineage: Bacteria > Bacteroidota > Bacteroidia > NS11-12g > UBA955 > VMCP01. The sequence goes on from CBFHGY010000003.1 coordinate 6,910, forward strand.
GATTATTAAGAAAAATTTGGATGGATTCCTATACTGCGATTCTCAACCCGGATGCCAAAACTGCTTTGATTAAATCCATTTCCGCACAAAAATGGCCTATAGATTTACAACTTCAATTTCTTGAAACGGCTTTTAGAGAAACCGATAGAGAGAGCACCTTGTTGCTTGATGCTTGGGTGCAAAAATTAGAAGCACAGTCGCATTGGATTATTGCTTCAAAATACTATTTTGAAGAAGAATGGCGAACCCTACAAATTCTAAAGAAACAGAATCTGGAGCAAAATCCTGAAACCCAGTTGCGTTATAGCGTGCTCGAAAGCCTGTATTCAATTGCGTTAAACAAATAAATTGGGAAAACATCCTTGTTTTTCAAACCTTAAATTTCAAATTGAAGATTCAATCGAATAACAATACGAATTCTAAACACTATAAAAACTACCAATTACAAACCAAAAGATAATACGATCTACACCAATCATGAAAACGTTAATAACACCTAGTTTGCAGACAAATCGACTTGTTTTTTAGTTCGTTAACCTCGTATTTATACCAAACAGCTCGAATGTGTTTTTAAATTATATAACCGATAGAATTGATTAAAAACGACGTTGTGATTCCTTTTAAAATGGACATGACCGAAGAATTTCGATTAAGAAAAAATAAAGAAGGGGTAAACTCTTGGTGTTTATTTAAAATGATTCTAAATTTGCAAGCATTGAAAAAAACAGCTAGAGATATGGAATTCGATGTCCCTTGGGAAATCGAATCATTAATGCCAAGCGAATTAACTTCCCGATTAGCTGAAATGGGTTGTGTTCCTGGCACGGAAATCACCAAGCTCTATGCTGCACCTGGTGGTGATCCTATTGCTTACCAGATTGATTCCTATATTCTGGGTTTGCGTAAAAGCGAAGCTCAAGAAATCTTAATCCGCCCCCTTTCTAAATAAACTACCAAAGCATCGTGAAGAGAATAGCATTAATCGGAAATCCCAATTGCGGTAAAACAACGCTATTCAATCGAATAACTGGCTTAGGTCAAAAAACAAGCAATTTACCAGGCACCACTGTAGATGCATTCACGGGAATAACTCGCGTGCACAATGAAGAAATTGAATGGATCGACTTACCCGGAATTTACAGCCTTTTCTCAAATTCAGAATACGAACACGTTGTGAATACACATCTATTGGGGAAAAGTGTCCCGAATATTGATGCGATCGTTTTCGTTTTTGATGCCTCCAACTTGAGACGTAATTTGCTTCTCTATTCTCAAATTGCAGAATTGCATATTCCAGCGGCTGGCATACTTACCATGCAAGATACCGCGAAACGCCGTGAAATTGAAGTAAATCTCAATACGCTCAGTGAAACATTAGGTATACCCATTACTTGTATCAATCCAAGATCCGATACAAACATCCATCCATTATGGGAATTGCTTCCCAAAATGCAAATCGGAAATACCTTAACCCAAAACGAAGGTTTTGAGGATCGTTTACATCGATTCTCGGAGGGCCAAATTGACCGAGGGATAAGTGAAGAAACCTTGCGCAGATATGCAGATATCGATAAGGTTATTAAGAAAGTTATTCCACAAAAAAAACGGCTTAAAGCTTTTAACACATTAAAAATAGATCGTATTTTAACCCACCCTTTATGGGGATTGAGTGCATTTGTTCTGATCATGTTATTGATTTTCCAAGGAGTATTCACCCTAGCAGAAACTCCAATGTCGGCGATCGAACATGGTTTCAGCTTCCTACGAGAACAAACTGAATCTTGGTTTTCTAATCCATATTTGGCAAGTTTTTGGAATAACGGAGTATTAAGTGGCCTTGAAGGGGTGGTAATTTTTGTACCTCAAATATTTATCCTGTTTTTCCTTATCGGAATCTTAGAAGACAGTGGTTATATGGTACGTGCCAGCTTTATCAGTGATCGAGTAATGCGAAAATTGGGATTAAACGGACGATCTATCATTCCCTTGGTGGGTGGATTTGCATGTGCCATTCCTAGCATCATGGCCACTAGAACCATCCGAAATAAAAAAGAACGTTTGGCAACCATGCTGGTTGTGCCATTAATGAGTTGCAGTGCTCGGCTACCTGTTTATGTTTTGCTTATTTCTCTAGCTGTCCCCAAAGGTACATTTTGGGGCCCGATCCCCGCTCAAACCGCATTAATGACGGGTGCATATTTTTCGGGGATTGCGTTAGCCATTGTTTTAGCTTGGATTTTTCAGTACGCTCAAAAAACGATGGATAGTTCAGAGTTCGTATTGGAACTGCCAACTTACCAAAGTCCGCGTTTACAAACCGTCATGCAGAATGCTTGGATTAAATGTAAAGCATTCCTCAGAGAAGCAGGTAAAGTCATTTTAATCATTTCCATGGTTTTATGGGCACTTTCAAGCTTCGGACCAGGAGATTCCATGCAACAAGCAACATTACGTGCAGAAAAAGCGGTTGCGGATATCGCTTCTCCCGAAGAAAAAAATGAAAAGCGCTGCGAATTGGAAAACACCTATAAACTCGAATCCAGTTATGCTGGCTTGATGGGACGTTTTATTGAACCGGCTATACGACCTTTAGGTTACGATTGGAAAACGGGCATTGCGCTGATATCCTCCTTTGCGGCAAGGGAAGTATTTGTAGGCACAATGAGCACCCTTTTTACCACCACGGATGAATCGGAAGATATGGTGGGAATCCGAAAAAAGATGCAGGCACAAAAGGACCTCAAAACGGGCAAACCCCTTTACGGGACTCCTTATGCAATTAGTTTAATGTTGTTTTATGCTTTTGCGCTGCAATGTATAAGCACGATGGCCGTTCTTAAAAAAGAAACAGGATCTTGGGCTTGGCCTGTGTCTTTGTTCATTTTATATGGTGTTGCAGCCTATTTAAGTGCATTTGCAGCCTATTCAATTCTTTCTTAATTACAGAAATTAAAACAATTTCTTAATCAGATTGTACCTTTCTAAATCTATTTTGGCCAAAGTATAACAAAATCAAAAAAAATGGCCCATTTTTTTTGTATTTTTGCACGGCTAATTGTATTTTATATATAAAAGCAACTATGAGGCAGTTAAAAATATCAAAACAGTTTACCAATCGCGAAAACAAATCACTTGATAAGTATTTGAACGAAATTTCTAAGGTTCCCATGATCGATGCACAAGAGGAAGTACAACTTGCCCAACGCATTCGAGAAGGCGACCAAGCGGCTTTAGAGAAATTGGTTAACGCTAACTTACGCTTCGTGGTATCCGTTTCTAAACAATACCAAAATCAAGGACTCACTCTAGGTGATCTTATCAACGAAGGAAATATGGGGCTTATCAAAGCTGCAAAGCGCTTTGATGAAACACGTGGTTTTAAATTCATTTCCTATGCAGTGTGGTGGATTCGCCAATCTATTCTACAAGCATTAGCCGATCAGAGTCGAATCGTTCGATTACCTTTAAATAAAGTAGGTAGTTTAGGTCGCATTACCCAAGCAGCAGCCCGTTTGGAACAAGAACTCGAACGAGAACCAACCCCGCAAGAAATTGCCGATTCTTTAGATATTGCAATTACCGAGGTAGAAAATGCCTTGCGTTCTAGCGGCCGACATTTAAGTATCGATGCCCCTCTTGCCGAAGGTGAGGACAACACCCTTTTAGGCGTTTTAGACAATAATGACGAGCCGAATCCGGATATGCCATTATTAAATGAATCCCTCCAAAATGAAATCAACCGGGTAATTTCAACCCTTAGCGATAAAGAACGCGATGTATTGAAATACTACTTCGGACTAGATGGCAATCCTGCGCATACGTTAGAGGATATTTCCGATAAGGTAGGACTTACTCGCGAACGCGTGCGTCAAATCAAAGAAAAAGCATTACGTCGTCTGCGTAAATCAAGTAAAAGCAAAATACTCAAAACCTATCTAGGTTAAAAAAAACGGCATTTCACAGTCCAAATTCCAAGATACCTGATTCAAATTTTCTTGTGAATGGACTAATCTGAAAACGGTTATTCTCCCAAAAAAAGAGGCCCGAATTGTATAAATTCGGGCCTCATTGATTTAAGGTTTTCAACCCTTAACGTGAATCTTTATTAGGGCCTTACCACCAAAACGGTACCTTTATACACGTATAATTTATTATCTACATAACGGAACAAGAGTTCATAGCCATAAATACCTTCCATAATAGGAGAACCGTCTTTCTCTAAACCATTCCATCTATTTTCGGGATTGTTGGTTTCAAAAACCTTATTACCCCAACGATCGTAAATCTTAAATGAATACCGCTCTAAACCAAAAGTCGAACTCGGTCCGAAATCATCGTTTAAGCCATCTACGTTAGGTGTGAACGCATTAGGTAACCACATAAGTAATTCCGGCTTAAGGAAGATATTTGAAAAGGCACTATCGCGACATCCGTTAGCGGTGCTTGCATATAAACCAACTCTAAAGTCGCCTGTAGTGTTAAAAGTCTTGAAAATTGGAGCTAAACCAATATCGCTTTGTCCGTCTTCAAATTTCCAATTTAGCTGATCCGCACCCGCCCCGGTATAAGTGAATTTCCAATCGGTTTCCATACCGCGTGATAATAGATACTCTGATGTAAAGGACGCGCTAGGTTTCGTGAAAACTTGGATTGGATAATCCATTGCCTTTCCGATACACCCTTTGTCGCTGGTAACGGTTAATTTAGCCGTAAAGCTACCTGCTGAATTGTAGGTATGCAAAGGACTGGCCTGGCTGGAGGTTATACCATCCCCAAACTCCCAAGTGTATGAAGGCGTGCCTGAATTCAACACCAAACTACGGCCAAATTGCAAAGGTTCACCTTGGCATGCATCCTTGGCTGTAATTGAAACCTGTGGTGTTTCTGCCACATAAATCCGATCTTGGAACCCACTCATGCAATTATTGGGAGAAGTAACCAACATGTACACATCGTGCCAACCCGTGTCGGTTAAGGTCTGATTAGGAATATCCTTACCTGCATATATCACCGGTGATTTTCCGACAATTGCCCAATCGTATTTAGATCCAGGATTGCCATTTTCTAATGTAGTATTCACAAAAGTGAATACATTATTAGCAATACATTGTGTTTTTAAATTCGTACTAAACTGCGCTTGCGGCACACTAAATACCTCTAGGGTCTTGGTCATAGAATCTTTACACCCTTTATCGGTGGTGACCACCAACTTTATCAATTTAACTCCTGGGGCCAAGAACTTTTTATTGATAACATCGGAATTGGCATCTTTAGTTCCATCACTAAAAATCCAATTATTTGTAAATGAGCCTGCATAATTAGTGCGATTCAACAAATTAAATCCTTGGGAGTAAAAACAAGCGGTATCTTTATTGCTGATAAAATCTACTGTGGGGCTACTTACCACATAAGCCTCGGTAGTAGCAGTGTCTTTACAACCATTCTCGGTGGTCATTACATGTTTCACCACGTACGTACCAATTCCTGAATAACTATGATCGATAGAATCTAGATTCGTATCCTTGCCATCGCCCAATTCCCAGAAATGAGTAACCTTTTTACCTGGAACATTCCATGGTTTAGCGCTCACAAAATGGAAACTATTTCCGTCTAGACATTGGGTAGCAAAATCTGGAATAATGGATGCGTTTGGCTCTTCAAACACAACGACATTACGTTCTACAGAATCTTTACATCCATCGGTGGTTTCGGCAATTAAACGCACCCAATACGTACCTGCGGCTGGAAATTGTTTATTCGGAATAATTTTGGCATACGCGTTTGTACCGTCTTGAAACAACCAGTTGCTTCTAGCCGTGAGTGTGGCATTTGAAGGCGCAGTGCTCCAACATTCCAATTTGAAGAAGTGTTTATCATAACACTGCAATGAATCGGTTACTTTCATAACTGCCTTAGGCTCAGGAGCAACAAATACAGATGCATCAATCGTATCGCGACACCCAACGGATGTAATTGTAACCAAAGAGAATACCTGTCTACCTGTATCCGTGAACGTATGATTTAATGTACCCTGATTATTATAGGTTTTGCCTTCCACAATCCATTGATCGTCGAAACTTTCACCAAACAAGGTATTATCGCTAAATTCAAATGCATTATTTGCAAAACATTTTTCAATTATTCGAGTTCCAATTGCCGCTGGAGCGATAGGATTTACCACGAATGTTGAATCAATGGTATCCCTACAACCATAATCTGTTAAGGTAATTAAACGAATTCCCAACTTACCAGAATCGCTGAATGTATATAAAATGCTGCTATCCGCACGTGCAGTGAAATTGGTATCTACACCTCCATCACTGAACGACCAATACGAAATGTAACGGCCTGTTGGTGATTCAGATGCATCCACAAAAACAGACGGGGCATTTTGACAATACACAGAAAAAGGCAATTCCATTTTAGCAATGGGATAAGGATGCACCACAAGCATGGTATCGAGCGTATCGCGACATCCTTTTTGGGTTTCAACAATATAGCGCAAAACGTTTTCGCTAGCTGAATCGTATTTAATGTCGAAAGTAAACGAATCGCTATTAACGTATTCAAAAGTTAACTTTTTAATGGTTTCCCAACGCGAAGATTTCCAAACATCGTCTTTATAGGTGGATCCATCAGATAATCTAAAGTAGTTCTCCTTATTACATTGAACCACTGAATCACCGGTAATTCCGGCAAAAACGAGATTTGCACGCATCACATAACTCGAATCAACAGCGGCACAAGCTGTGGCAGTATCGATAACGCGCAACCACACTTTTTGATCACTCGTTACTTTAAAAGTAGATTTAGACGATGAGTCCTGCCACTTATACAGATATTTAATCGAAACAGGTGCTTCCATAACAACATCCAAAGTATTAGCACATTGGATGGTTGTATCTGGAAAATCAAAAATTGGACCCGGCAATACGTTGATGATTTTACTTCGGTAAATGGTATCCACTTTATTGCAATTATTAAGTACTACGGACTTCATAATTACATAATAGGTACCGACTTTTTCAAATTCATGAACTACGGTATCTCCATCCATTTCCGCTGTTCCATCACCAAAGTTCCAACGAATACCCGTAACATTCTTATTGGTATATTCAGCCGTTAATGTAACCGGTTCGCTCGGACATTTCCCTTTACGAGCAATTTTAAAATCGTATTCCACACTTTCGAATAGTGCCCCAGCGGAATAGGAATAACTTTCATACGGTCCGGTGCCATAGGCAACTACAATACAACCGCTATCACATTCTATAATATTGGAACTTGGATTTTGAACGGATACTTGCGCATAAGCATAATTACCACAGCTAACGGTTTTGAATATGTTCTTATTCAAGAAATTACCATTTAATTTTACCGCATGAGTGGCGTTTTTATCTACCAGAATGTTTACCCAATGACGCTGCATATTGCTCGTTGTAGCAGTTCCTACGATTGTCTTCAATAAACGTTGATTTACATCTGGCGAAATAAAAATTGCCGCGTCGCCATCTTGGCTCCCACTCCACCCATTACAAGCCCCGTTTTTCATGTACTGTGCCACGTATGCCGGCTTACTCGTATTGACACAAGCGGGATTATTGCTGGTTTGTTCTAAGGATATCCAATCGCCTTTTTTAGGGATCATGGTATAATTAGAACCGTTTATTTTTACATAAGTAGAATCATAAGCAGCTACAACCCGATATACAAAACCATTGTTTTGATTGGCATAAGGCATTAACACGTAATCTTTCCCTAGAGCATTAATAGGCAAAACCTGCGTATACAAATGGTCTTTTCCACTAAATCCTGAACAGTTACCTCGAGGCACAAATGAACTTCGCGTACCCGCAAAAACATTGATTTTACCACATCCGTCAATTACCCGAATTCGTGTACCGGTTAAATCCCCATCCTTCGCACCACTGCCTGTCCAAGAATACGCGGCAGGATTGGTATTATTCGTGCCGTCAGATGTATTGGATTGAACTTGGTAAACTTGACCCTTTGCCAAAGTAATGGTGTAAGGCGTGCCGGCTGCTTTCCCACCTTTGGTCCGGAAAGCAGGTGTTATTTCTACTTTTACTCCATTATCCATGCCGACTACAGAAAATTCACTTTCTGTGTAGGCGCCACCGTTTCTCACATTTGGAGGAAAACTCGTAACAAAATATTCAGGTGCTGCTGGAATACTCTCATAAGGCAAAATGAATGTGCCGTCTGAACGATTCAACTCCAGATTCATGCAATAAACATTTACAGGTGCATATGAAATTAAACGCAAGCCTTTTTTTGAATTTTGATCCGCTCCACTAAATTCTGATCCAATTGGATAGTAATAATTATTATCTACGGCTATTCTATTTACTTTGTTTTTAGTAATGTTATAGGAAACTTTAGATCCCGTTAATCTGGGATTATCAATATCTACTTTGGTATCCACATCCGATGTTACGAATATCAACAAGGTATCAGGAAATCCTCCGTTTCGAGTTTCCATTTCCAGAAATGACATATAAAACTCTTTCCCAGTTGAGCTGATCTGACCCTCTAATGTTGAACATAATCCGACCAGGATTAATGTAAAAATGCCTTTAAAAAAGGACCTATAAAAATTGGTAATCATCTTGTCATTGTCGATTTAAACACCTGTTTCTCCGTTCTTAACGAAATTTTACATTAATTGTTGTTTGTATGACAAGAAAAAAACGGATTTCGTTGCCTCGTTTTGGCACTGTTAAACCGAAATCACCCCACTAAAAATCAGTTCATCTTCGGCATATAGGGCTAAAAACTGACCAGGCGTGACATTCTTCTGAACATCACTAAAAATTACTATCACATCACCCTCTTCATTCTCTTCAATTTGACATGAAAAGGGCTTTTGTCGATACCTTATTTGGCACGTTAAATTTTTACTTTTAAGCGACAATTCTTTTTGACTTGGACGTACCCAATGCGCATCTGCTTTTTTTATAAGTAACCCCCGATATTGCATCGCACCATGTTGCTCTCCTTGCCCAACATAAATAACATTATCCCGAACTGAGGTTTGCAAAACAAACAAAGGCAATACTTTACCGCCAATATTCAATCCACGTCTTTGTCCTCTCGTGTAATAATGTGCGCCCTTATGACTACCTACTTTTATCCCCATATCTGGTTGTAGGTGCAGCCGCATCAAAGCGCCGTCTGCATTGATATTTTTTCCAACATACGATTCGTACTCTATTACCGCTAAATTTTCCCTATCAATTTCAATAACGTCGCCTGTTTTAGGAGATAATTGTTGTTGTAAAAAATCAGGTAAACTAACTTTCCCAATGAAACACAATCCTTGAGAGTCTTTTTTATCCGCAGTGACCAAGTTCATTTTAGTAGCCAAAGCTCGGACTTCACTTTTTTGGAGCTCCCCAATTGGGAATAAGGCCTTTGCCAATTGCGAGGCATTTAATTGACATAAAAAATAGCTTTGATCTTTGTTCGGGTCTAATCCACGCAATAATTGATATTCCGTTTTTCCATCCGAATAGGTGACGGTTCCTTTGCGCACGTAATGACCCGTAGCTACAAAATCTGCACCTAATTTCAAGGCTTCCTTAAGAAACAAATCAAACTTAATTTCTCGGTTGCATAACACATCTGGATTAGGGGTTCTTCCCTCCTCGTATTCTTTAAACATGTAATCTACAATCCGTTGCTTGTAAGCCACACTAAAATCTACCACTTGAAATGGGATTCCTAATTGCTCAGCAACCATCATTGCATCGCGACTGTCGTCGATCCACGGACATTCATCTTCAAGGGTTACACTGGCATCGTTCCAGTTGCGCATGAACAATCCGATGACTTCGTACCCTTGCTCCAAGAGTATATATGCCGCTACCGAACTATCGACACCGCCACTCATACCTACGACTATTTTTTGCTTTGCTTTCGTCATATTTTACCCATCCATTTTCTGATGAACCATTCTCCGGTTAATAAGCCGATGAGCAAAAGCAAGAATAACCCAATGCGCTCAAACGGCAAAAATCGTTGCATAGTTTGAATAATGCCCGTATCTAGTTTTAATGCATGTATTTGGGAAATCCATTCACGGCGTTTACCGCGAAAATCGCCAAAACATGCCCCTGATTTTTTTGCAATATTCGCTAAAAAATCATGATTCGCCTGGCTTTGCAAATCTTCCAAATATTGTGCCTCAACTTGCAAAATGCCCGTACCTTGTGGAATTCCATTTTCACCCTCAAGATGAACGGAAATAATTCCATTTTGCTCCGCTTTAATATAACTTACAAATTCCTTATTCTCTATAAACAAGGGCAATGGTATTTTCTTGCCATTATTATCTGTTAAAATAGCCTCCATGCCTGGAGGAATTTGTTTTTCTCCAGATTCATCATAGTAAATCCACTTTACTTTCTGTTTTTCACCTAATGTAAGATTGCTTTCAGGAGCAATAAAATTCCAACCTTTACGCACAGTACTAGATCGAAGTAACCACTGTATATTTCTTCCTACCCAAGCATCAAAAAATGGCGCAAGACCCTCTTGTTTCGATTCATTCATGCGCCAACGCCATATACCCGCACCTAAAAACACATGCTCAGGATGTTCCTTGTTGCGTGAAAGCATTAGGGGCACCTCCGTTTTTTCCCCATTCCAAAACTGATACATTTGAACTTGCTCAGCAGGAGCTTTTAAGGTCATATAGGGCGTTTCTACCCGATTCCAAGTTGGTGCAATCTCCGGTTGCTTAGGCAATTCAAATGATTGAAATTGTTCGTTGATAAAGGGAGTCGACTCTTGAAATCCATTCAACCCCCTTCGCATTAGCGCGGATTCTTCCGCATCACTTACCGCAGCCAAGGAAACCGGATTAAATGCGAACCACCAAATCGGCTTTTTAGATTTTACTACCAGCTCTCGAACCAAAGGACGCGTTATTCCGTGCAGCACATATGCATCTGCATCTGATTTCAGCGTTTGATATTCTGGATATGCGCGCACACTATAAGCCTCTTTATTCAAGATGGCTAATTGTAGGGCTTTAATGTCAGGGTGTGGACCTCCGTAAACTATATCAATGATCTTACGCGAGTCTAGGACTTTAATAACCGCTGACTTTGAATTATTTTGAACATTCCGCTCCCCACTTAAGGGTTCAAGTTGTAACGTAACTTTGATATAATTTCCCTTCGATTTTGACGCCGCTAAAGACACGTTCCATCTTTTTTGAGCGCGATCGGATTCGGGTATCCAAATTTCTTCTTGAACCTTTTCATCGTTCACCTTAAATATAATTTTCAGCGACTTATCTTTTGCTGAAACAGCTTCTAAATTCGCCTCTATTTCACTGGAATTACCTTGATAAACCTCTGGATTCGACAAGAGATCTTTTACACGTAAGTCGGCATATCTTCGAGTATCTCCAATACCGAGTGTTGCGATTGGTCCCAAATCTGAATAGTCGAATGTTTCAGGCATTCGACCCTGGTTCACAATTCCATCGCTGCAAATAATTCGCAATTTGGTTTGCGCTTTATTTGCTTGCATATGTGCATATACAGGTTCGAAGCGTGTTGAATTTCCCCCGAGAAGTTGCACATTATCATAAGGTACCAGGTTCTCAGCAAAAGCAAAAAATCGAAATTGAACCTTGGGATTTGCTTGTTTTAAGGAATCCAAATAAACCCTAATTGCCGATTGATCGGTTTGGGTAGACTTGGAAACATCTATATATACATCCCATTGAGGATCTTTGGTTTCGTACGTCGTAAATTGGATTTGTGGATCAAACAACCATAAAACCACCAAAAACAGGGATAAAGCCCGCATGATCGCCGCGATTTTCCATGCAATGTGCTTGAAAAACAGATATCGATACGCCCACCAAGACAATCCGATGCCTAAAAGCGCCGAAATGAGCCAGGCATAAGCGGGTATTTGCATTAAACTGTTAAGATTAGCGGTTTACTTGCAGCGTGTGTTGATCTACACCTGCAGCATGTTCTACCCGTAAGAAATAGGTCCCGTTTACAAGAGAACCCATAGGCACATTCGTTTCATTCAAATTTTCAAGTGATTGCACCAAGACCCTACGGCCATCAATTGCAAAAATGCTCAATTTCTGAAGATTTTTACCCGAAATATTCAAAACAGAGGCTGAATTCGGATTGGGGAAAACCCGTGTTTGCAAAGTATTTAACTCGGAGGTGTTCAAACCCCAACGAGCGTAAACTTTAAAGGTAAGCGTGTCAATGATATTGGCATTATTGGCATCCCAAATAGCATATTTCACGATAGCTGTATCCGCGCCTCCGCTTGGAAACACATCCAACTTCATATCGGTAGTATCGCCCGGTTTAATTGCGGCGTAGGTTCCCGTTAAAGGGAAATTAGGAAGACAATCGCGATTATCGCAAAACGAGATCGACCACGCACTTGGAAAGTCTACTGAAATTTGCTCATATTGAATCACTACATCAGATTCGCTTTTATTGAAGAATTTAATTTTACACGATTTAAAACCATCCGGTAAATCTTCGTCAACAAAAAAAGTTTCTTCATTTCCGTGAACCAAGCCTACCGTTTGTGCTTGTGCAAATCCAAAAGCGCAAAAACCCATTAAAATCGCCTTAATTTTCTTCATAATTACAAAAATAACCAATTAATAGCAGAAATTCACGGCAGGGATTGACACCATTGAGTCAAAGAATCTACCTCACCACCAAAAAGTGGATTGGCTTCAAGAGCCGGATCTAAAGTAATTTCTTGATATCGAAACCGGTAAGTTAGGATTCCTGCGTTAATACCGCCCCATACATCGGTCTGCACATTGTCTCCGATATACAGACATTCATCTGCTGCGACATCGGCAAATTCCCGAGCGGCATCGAAGAATGCCTTTGCGGGTTTAGCTGTTCCAAAAGCTTCCGAACTTTGTACATAATCGACATAGCGATTTAGCCCAGATTCTTGCAATTTTATTTTCTGAGTTTCCTCAAATCCATTGGTTAAAATTCCAATTTTAACGTGCTGCTTGAAAAACGCAAGGCATTCTTTTGCATGGGGAATTAAAACGGTCATGCGCGGACAAATGTCTAAGTATTCATCCCATACATCGGTAGGATACAATGCAGGTGGAAGCCCCATTAAAGAAAAGGTATCTGTAAAGCGAGCCGATCGCAACACGTCTTTACTGACTTCGCCTTTCTCATATCTTTTCCAGTAAGCGGCATTTACATCTTGATACAAGGCAATAAATTGATCGACCTGATAACCGGTATGCAGAGCTAATTGATGCCTTTCGAAGAGCACTATAAGTGCTTCTCTGGCGTTAGCATCGAAATCCCAAAGGGTATTATCGAGATCTAAAAACACCCACTTAAGCGTTTTTTTCGAAAGGGGGTGTTTTAACATTATAATGCGTTAATTTCGGTGCAAAGCGATTGGAAGATATCTTCAATTTCTCCCATACCAGCAACTCCTTTATAGGTTCCCGCCTTTTGATAATAATCTTGAAGCGGCAAGGTTTTATTTTGATATTCTTGAAAACGATTTCGGATGGTATTTTCATCTTGATCATCAACGCGGCCACTGCTTTGTCCTCTTAGTAACAAGCGTTTCACCAATTCATCTTCTTGTACTTCCAAACCTAAAACAATATGTATTTTCGTCTCAAATTCAGCGAGTAAATTATCTAAGGCTTGTGCCTGTGGAGTAGTTCTTGGGAATCCATCAAAAATAAACCCTTCTGCGTCAGCATGATCTTTCATAAAGTTACGCACCATTCCCACAACCACTTCATCGGGGACTAAGTCACCTTTGGAGATATAAGCATCTGCTTGCAAGCCCAATTCCGTACCGGCTTTACGTTCAGCACGCAACAAATCGCCAGTAGAAATATGCATGAGACCATAGGCACCAATTAATTTTTCGCTTTGTGTGCCTTTTCCTGCGCCAGGAGGGCCAAATAATATCAAATTTAACATCGCTTGAATGTGATTGTTTAGGGTACAAAGAAAGGCATTATCCGCAATAAAGTCCAAACCCGCAAGGAAATGAGTTTTACCCGCATATTCGAAAAAATAAGTTGTAAATAGGGCTAAAATATGCGTAATTCGTAAATTAAACAAAAAACAACTCTATTTATTTAACATGAAAAAAATCCTACTAGCCTTAACAGCAGTGAGCTTAATGGCAACAATGAACAGTTGTGGTGATGACGAGCCAATTGATTCTGGTTCTGCCCCTTTGACGGTTGAACAAAAGCAACGTGCTTTAGTTTCCTATATAGGGCATTCTGCCGTTTATGGTGGTTCCGCGGCTGCAGAAGTAAACATCCCCATTTTTAACGATGTTGTTTCTTCTAGCAATACCAGTTCATTAGTTGGTTTAACGTATCAACCCATTATTGTTGATCAATCCTCTGGAAATGCAATCATTCCTTTTTTACAACCCTTTTTCTATAAGGACAATAACGATACTCCATTTGTAAATCTTTTAAACAACGTATTGTTGTCTCACATGAATCCACCAACAAGCGGATTCCCAACAAACTATTTTTACAGTGTAGGTTCAAACATGGGTTCTATGGCTACTAAAGATGATATCTTAAGCAATGCGAACTCTTATGTATCTAGCACTCCTGAAGTAGGTATTGCAGTTAAAGCCAATGCTTCTGGCAATAACATCAACGTAACCTACAAAGCAAAAGCATTTGCTCCCGAGGCTGGTGCAGAATATTATGTTTCTGTTTTAGTACTTGAAAAGAACGGAACCACCCGTCAAGCAGTAGGTGCTTCTGATTTTAGAGATCTTTCTATTAAGAATATTTTGAGAACCAGTGCAATTACAGCTAATTCATCAACTGGCCTTAAAACTCCAGTATTGGGACTTCCACAAAACGGATACACTGGTATCAATGCAACCTTTAACGGTTCTGCAACTGCAAATACTGAAGTGGAGAAAGTAGTAACTGCAACCTATAAAGGGTTGACTACTCAGTGGGCAGATGTTTTTGGAACAAACTATTCTAACTGGAAATTCAGCGCAGGCAATACCGCGGTAGTTGCTATCGTTTGGAAATGGTATCCAAGCGAATCAAAAGCCTACTATTCAAACTGTGCTTTTGCAAACGTACAATAATTCTAAAAATAATACTTCTAAAAAGGGCCGCTTGAAGCGGCCCTTTTTAATTTTTCATAATCACCGGTTCCTAAACTCTGGCTTGCGTTTCTCGATAAAAGCATTCATCCCCTCTTTTTGATCTTCCGTTGCAAACAGCATATAAAAATTCTTACGTTCAAAATACAGACCTTCCTGCAATCCGGTATCAAACGCCTTTAACACGCTTTCTTTGGCCAACTGCACAGCAATAGGAGACTTTTCAGCTATCTTTTGCGCTAATTTAATGGCCTCGTCTAAATATAATTCTACGGGTACTACTTTGTTTATTAAACCCGCCTCTTTGGCCTCTTGTGCGGATATGAAATTTCCCGTCAACACCATTTCCATGGCACGGGCCTTGCCCACCGCACGCGTTAATCGTTGGGTACCTCCCGCTCCTGGCATAACACCGATATTGATTTCTGGCTGTCCGAACTGAGCCGTTTCACTCGCTACAATCATATCGCATAACATCGTTAACTCGCAACCTCCACCAAGAGCAAAACCACTTACGGCAGCAATGATAGGCTTCTTGGTCCTCCGGATACTGTCCCAGGTACTAAATTGATCAATCTGCAACATATCCACCGCGGTGCGGCCTGCCATTTGTTTGATATCAGCACCCGCAGCGAAAGCTCTATCATTTCCATGAATTACAATAGCCCGTATGGAATCGTCTGCGTCAAAGGTTTCTAAGGCGTGTCGGATTTCCCCCATTAATTGCAAATTCAATGCATTTAATTCCTTGGGTCTATTGAGTTGTATGGTAGCTACAAAAGGTACTATTTGTGGATTTACTAAAATGAATTCGTACGACATGAAGCAAAATTAAGTCAAATCTGCAGTAGGACCTTCTTTTTATACTGCCCATTTTTGATAATAGCGCCAAACTCCATAACCAATCAACATTCCCAATATTCCCCCAAAAAAGACATCTCCAACATAATGCCTACCCAAATAAACTCGGGAATACGCAATCCAAAAGGCCACAAAAAAAGCTATAAATACCGAAATGCGTTGGGCTGAATTTTGCGAAAATCGCAATTCTTTTTTGTAAAAAATCATCGCCACCAATAAGGGGTATACTGCAAAGGCATTTGCAGCATGCGAACTCACAAAGCCATATTTACCTCCAGGCATACCATCGGGAGTGCGCGGATTCAGATGAACTTCGAAGGCAGGCCGTACCCTTTTGAAGTTTGGCTTAAAAACCTTAGAACTGATGCTATCAGCGAGTCCGAAAGCTAGTATCGCCAATAGAACAGGGATGAAAAATTTGCGCTTATACCGTTGAATCAGCTTATAAATAGCCCATAAATAAAACGGCACAAAGGTCTTGGAGCTGCTCAAAATAATCATTACCGAATCTAAACTTTCGTGCGCCCATTTTTGATTAATCCATACAAAGAGCCGATCGTCGAATTCTAATAATTGTGCTAACATTACTTTTCTGATACCAAAATGATTCTTGGTGAGGTTTCCGCCTCGTAAGGATCGAGCTCGTAGGCCCCAAATTCAGCAACTACTTTCAAACCAGCTTCTTTGTGGATGTCTTTCAGCTCTTCAATAGAATATATTTTCACCCTTTCTTGAAACTTTTTGATTTCTCCGGCATCATTAACTTCAATATCCTTAATGATATAACCGTTATTCACGTATTTGTTCCAAGAAAAACGCAGTGCGCCCACTTCCTTTTCGCCTTTCTCGGGAAGGGTGTGCAAAACCGCGGCTGCATTGATATAATCCTGAACAAACTGGCCACCTGCCACCAAAGCTTTAGCAACATTTTTCAGACTTTTCACATCTTCTTCTCTCGAATTGAAGTAACCAAAGCTTGTAAAAATGTTAAAGATGGCATCAAATTTTCCAAATTTGGTAAGCGATTTACGCATATCGTGGATGTCAAAAACCATTTCTTCAGACTCATAAATCTTGGCCTCTTCGATGCTATTTTTAGAAAGGTCAATACCCACCACTTCTAAACCATGTTTTTGCAATTCTCTGCTGTGTCGGCCCTTTCCACATGCCAAATCTAATATGCGTTCACCGGCTCGAAGTTCTAAATACATTACCATGGTGGCAATAAAAACGCGGGCCTCTTCCTCGTCTCTATGTTGGTATAATTCGTGGTAATAACTCGTATCAAACCAAGTTTCAAACCAATTATCTGTTATTGTTGCCATATTTTTCGTTTTAGAGTGTAACTTTTACCGTAAATAGCCGTTTTACGGATAAGAACATGAACCAACGGGAGTATCAGCAAATAGTAAATGAACATGCCGATGCCCTATATCGATTCTCCCTCAAAAATATAAAAGTAATTGAAGAGGCGAAAGAAATTGTTCAAAACAGTTTCGAAAAACTATGGATTCATCGCGAAAATATCGACATGCAAAAAGCCAAAAGCTATTTGTTTACTCTCGCATATCGCAACTGCATCGATATAATTAGAAAGCAAAAAAAAGAGAGCGAATTCGACATGATAAAATCCGAACCTCAACAGTACTTCAACACCCATTTAATCGGACTCAAAACCATGCTAGACAATGCTTTATCGCAACTCAATGAAATACAAAGAAGCGCTATTTTATTGCGCGATTACGAAGGATATTCCTACTCCGAAATCGGAGAAATTTTAGAAATAAACGAATCACAGGTGAAAATTCAAATTTTCAGAGGACGTAAAAAACTTCAAAACATCATTGGCAACGTGGAGGACATTCTATGAAACACTTACACAAAGACATCGACTGGTCGATTTTTGAATTTCTCGAGGGAAATCTTTCCTCTGAGGAAGCCCAATATGTTCAACAACAGATCGACTCGAACGAGGAATGGCAAAAGACACATACCCGTTGGAAGTCTAGTTATTTAGAGCCTGAATCCATCCCCTATCCCCATAAATCGGAGCTATCACATCCCAAACCACAATTTAAACTGATTAGAAATATTCAATGGTATGTTGCTGCAGCCACCGTTTTCATGGTATGTGTATGGTTTTTGGGCAGGCCTACTTCTACAAAAACGCCTACAGGGGTCACAGTCAATACGGCTCCAGTTTTGTCTGAACCGGAAGAAAATGACATCGGAACTGCAATGCCAAACCCAATTGTGACCGACACACTTTCGCCACGATCGGTATTGGCGACTTCCAAGAATCGATTGAACATACTTAAAACTGCAAAAAAATCAGAGATCCACAATCAAACATACCCCATTATATTGACCCAAAATCCAAGCGCAACTGTAACACAGCCCGACACACAAACTCTCGGCACTTCTATGAGGCCGATTTTCCCAAAAATAACCAATTCGGCACAGGAAATGGATCCAAGTCAGACATTATTGGCCTCTTTTTTTCCTGAGGAAATTCGCGCAGAAGCCCGCCTCACTTGGATAGCAATTCAATCCAAAAGTGAAACCGAAGCCTCCACTAATATAGAACCTACGCGCATCAGTACTGCCAAGGTGTACATTGATACCGGCTATTTCAGGGTAACAGAATCGACCGCTCCAAAGTGGCAACAAATATGGCGCCGAACCAAAAAAGGCGAATTACCGTTGGTAAAATTGGCTTTAGAGACCCAACCAAACAGCTGGATCCCCAGCATGAATATTAACCTTAAATATTAAAAAATAGAATTAAACAGATATGATTACTAATTGGATAACCCTCTCGATTTCATTGCTAAGTGTAAGCTTTTTTCAACCATTAGCGGCACAGGAGAAAATCACACAAGTTGAAATCGTAACCGACACCACTGAAACCACGCGAAAACTGCTTTCGCAGATGGACAATCAAACCTTTTATAAATGGGTGCGTTCGGTAGGATTAAATGCTGAACAGAAACAATTCGATTTTATACCCCCCCCAATTCCACAATTTAAGGATAGTTTCGATTTGAAATTAAACATCATTGATTTCAATGACACTATTAATATATACCTTCAGCTGCTTCGAAAGTCTATCTCCGATGACTCCAAGGTATTGGCCAAGATTACATTCTCTTCCCCCATAAATCAAGATAAAAGTGCGCGCGACTCTCAAATATTATCTAGCTATAACAAGCAAGAATACACCGATTCGTTGTGGTGGGAATTTGACAAAGCTAGGAAACAAAACAAAATTGTTCAATCCCCCCACAATGATGGTATTGACTTCAATCTAAAAGACCCAGGATATGACGATACATCGGTGCGCAGTATGCCAAAGGAGATTCAATTCCAAGTTGAAAAACCGGTACATCACGGTACCGCTTCTACCTTTAATTTCAACTTAGGTCTTTTGCAAATGCAAAACTTCGCAGGTCCTACTACCCCGGTTTTGCGTTACGACGAAATGCCCGATTTGAACAATGCTAAAACGCTGAATATTGGCTTCGATGCCATGTGGGGCTTGAACCTATTTCGAGGTAATGTGCGCTTTTGGTATGGCTTATCTTATAATTTTTATAATTATCGTTTTCAAAACAATGCAATCCGAATCGACCCTAATCAAGATCAATTCAAATACCGATTTGCCGATCCCAACGATCCCAACGAAGTCAATCCCGAAAAATCCAAGTTGGTTTCTGAGTATATTGGAATTCCCTTAGCCATTAGCTTTGAAAACTCGAAATGGGAAGCCTCTAAATTGAGATTGATGATTGGCGTAGAAGGCGGTTATTTAATGAATGCCTACACCAAAGTGAAGTACTATGACGATCGGGTAACTAAGAATTATGATGATTTTTATTTGAATGAAATATCCGTGCATCCCTTTTTCAGATTTCAATGGGATAATTGGGCACTTTATGGAAAATATTCCATCTCTGGATTGTTGCGCAACTCCAATGCCATTAGTATAGATCCTATTGCTGCTGGACAAAAAAATATGGTAATGGGAATGTCATTTGTAATCGAATAACCGCAAAAAGAACTTAGATTTGTTTAACTAATATTTATGAAACATACTTATATCAAACCCCTTTTTATCATGGCGCTTTTAGGATTGTCTGCCACCGTTTATGCTCAAACCGATACAGACACCACTACCGCCGAAGACGATGTGGAAATGCCATACCCTAGTGTGGAGGTGATTGAAGAAGCCGCTGAAGAAGAAGGCGTATATGAGGTTATGCCTGATTATGAAGCCGTTCCTGAATATGCTTACGAGGCTCCCAAAGCAAAAAAGTGGGATTTTCAAACCCGTTTTGCATTCGGTTTTGTAAGTTTAAATAACGCAATTGCACCTGTATCGCCGGGTAATAATAACATTGGCCGCTACCTTCCAAAGGCTAAATTTATCAGTTCGAACATTTCAAGTTTTGAAATTGCCTTTGGACGCAATATCAGTGATGGTTTATGGCGCTTCTGGTTCGGTGTAGGCATTGAAGACGAATATTTCAACTTCGACGATGCAAATGTGAGAATTAGCGCTCGAAGCGATTCATTTTCCCATTATTCGGTAAACAACCTTTCAACTCCTATGGTAGGCAATAATGAAACGTCAAAATCTTCTTCTCTTTCCTTTGCTACCGTAACTGTACCATTGGCAATTGGATATCAAAATAAGGCTCGCAGACCCTTATATAAAATCCAAGCTGGTGCTTATGTGGGATATCGCTTTCAAACCCAGAGTGATGTAGAATATGAAGACAAAACCACGGTTTCAATTAGAGGGGACTTTCATGCAAATCCAATTATTATAGACCCTTATATCAGTGTTCTATATAAGAAAATAGGATTCTTCGCACGAACCAGCCTAATGCCATTATTGAATAATGTAGGCGCAGGTAATGAACAAACGCGCAATGCTTTTGGAATTACTTTCGGTATCTAATTTTCAATAGATAAGCTTATACACAGCGTTGGCTCATAATACCTAAATTTGCACTATTATGAGTCAACGTAATTGGACAGCCATTAAATCTTATAGCGATATTCTTTTCGAATTTTTCGAAGGTATTGCAAAAATCACCATCAACAGACCCGAAGTTTACAATGCATTTAGGCCACAAACGGTGACCGACATGTTGGATGCCTTCGATATTTGTCGCGAGAATCCTGACATATCGGTTGTAGTTTTAACCGGTGTCGGCGACAAAGCATTTTGCTCAGGGGGAGATCAAAATGTAAAAGGTGTTGGTGGATATGTTGATGATTCAGGGGTTCCTCGCTTGAATGTACTTGATTTACACAAAAAAATTCGTTCTCTGCCAAAGCCTGTTATAGCCATGGTAAATGGATATGCAATTGGTGGCGGACATGTATTACATGTAGTATGTGATTTAACTATTGCCGCAGAAGGCGCTAAATTCGGACAAACCGGTCCTAAGGTGGGAAGTTTCGACGGTGGTTTTGGTAGCAGTTATTTAGCACGGCACGTAGGCCAAAAGAAAGCACGTGAAATATGGTTTTTATGTAGGCAGTATACCGCAGAAGAATGCGAACGCATGGGCCTAGTAAACAAAGTAGTTCCTTTGGCAGAATTGGAAAATGAAACCGTAGATTGGTGCATGACCATCATGGAACGCAGCCCAATGGCCCTTAGAATGCTTAAGCGTTCTTTTAATGCAGAACTAGACGGACAGCATGGCCTCATGGAATTAGCTGGCGATGCTACCCTTTTATACTATTTAACCGAAGAGGCACAAGAGGGAAAACATGCCTTTTTAGAGAAACGTAAACCTGATTTTCAAAAGTTTCCAAAATTCCCTTAATGTGTGTAGAGGCTAGAGGCTAGAGTTTAGAGTTTAGAGTTTAGGGATTAGAGGGTAAGAGATTAGAGTATAAAGTGTATGGTCTAGAGTGTAATGTATATGGTGTAATGTGTATATTCTTTACACATTACACATTAGCCATTACACTTTACTAATTAAAACAAGTACGACAATCCCAGGCCACCGTGAAATAATCGTCCCCACGCGAGAGGTTCTAAAATCATTGAATGCACGATGGCTTCATGATCTGTGTAATCCGTTCCTTCACCATAAATCGATACGTCTGCATTTCCAGTATTATACACATTAAAGCCTAATCCCATATGATAATCCCAACAAAGTTTATCGAATAATACCCTTCGATGACCCCATTGAATTGCAAAACTCACCGTGCTAAATCCTTTGCTGATTGCAGGCATATCTATTGCCTGACTCGACCAAATAATTTTATCGTCAATCCCCACATTGGCCAAGGCCAGTTCTATTCCGAAAAAAGAACCAAAAGGAGCTAATGCTCCAGATTCTGTATTGTACCACCGCGGAGCGAAGAAAAACTCTGTTAGACTGTAACCTAAAGTTCCAGACCTTGGAGATGTATACTCACTGCTACCCCAATCATTATACTTTACCACACTGTAATAGGATAAATCGTGTTTGTCAACATCAAAAGTTCCCGAACCTTGACGTATTCCACCTCTCAAGCTAAAGTTCCGTTTAGTGGCTTTTTCATACGAAATTGACATGTGATTTTTGATATAAGGGCCATGAGCCATTAAACCTGAAATGTACATATTACTCGAAATTTCGACCACTTGAGTACTCCCCAAATAGCCAGGATTGCTTTGCGATTGGGCAAAAGATATATAAAACCAGCTCAATAAAAAGCCGACAATTTTTAAGAATTTCATTTATTTAAGTGTTTTGGCGTGTTTGATTTCGTAAAGGGTTTCGTAAATATGTGCTTTAATATAGTCGTTTTGCAATTTTACATTGCGATTGCGTTCATGGGTAAGTACCATTTTACTCGTTTCGGTATTAAACACCACCGTAAATTGCTTGGTAAATCCATCTGTTTGAAGTTGAAAATACAAATACACCGGCAAATAGGGTAAGAACATAATAGAAGTCATTAATCCATTAATATCCAAGGGCCTTTTATACAATACATATTCATAACCGGTCCATGCTACCAAAGGCGTTTTATACCCATTCATTACATCAGTTACATATTGAGAATAAAAGAGAATCATTTGATTTGTGTCGTTGTTTAGACGCTCCATCATCCAATCATTTACCTGTGTAAAGCGGTTTAAGTCTTCGGTTTTCAATCCTGCTTTTGCCTTGTTTTCAAGCACGTACAAGTTATCTTTTGAAGCTTGAGCCACTTCTTTCCAAATTTTGGTAAAGAGCAATTTAGATTTTTCTTCCCCAAAATAATTGCGTTCGTTTTCACTGAAATTCTTCCCACTGTATTGGGTTAGTTTGGGCTGCATAAGTACCAATCCTGTATAATCCGGATTTTCATGCTGATATCGCATTTTCTCAGCTTCTTTATTTTTCTGTGCTTTTTCTCGAGAATCGCGAGTATTTGCAATTTCGTTAAAATCTACAATACCTCTATTCAGTTCTTTTTTTAAATTTTCCCCTTGTGGCAATTGGTATAATGACGCGAAGAAATAGGGTTCATCTTGGGCAATAGCAACGGCTGTTTCTGTTCTCCGCGTGGGTCTCGAAAGCAATCCGCTTCCTGGGTTCTCTCCGATCGCATCTTCTACCTTAAGGGTTTTAACTGCCGCAGAATCCGTTGATTTTACCGTATAATTTAGGAATGTTCTTAAATCGATTAATGCCTTTTTTTGCGACAAGGTTAAACACTCATTCCACAATTTACTGATAAACGGATCTTCCGGATATTTCACTTTTTCCAACCATAGAATGCGCAAGGAAAAAGCAGACAACTCTTTAGAAGACAGTGCTTTTAATCCTGCAGAAATCGGCCTCCACATACCTCGATTGCTTTGAATTTCGCACCCGTATTTGTCTAAATCATGACCCGATAATTTGTGCGATAAAATACCATAAATCGACATGGACTTAATCCTGGAAACAAAAGGGGTTGGTCCGTATAACAATTCAAAAATGCGCGAAAGGTAGAATGTGCGTCCAAAATCTGCACGCCGCATGAATAAAAGAAGCAATTCATGTCGGGCAATTTTTTGCATTTTGTCGAAGGAATCCTTGCCTATTACATAAATTTGCTTCCCAGCCATATTCATTGAGGCAACCCGATCTTTCAAAGCCAAAATTCGCATATCCAAATGCGGATGCGTACGATTGGGATCTATGAGTTCCTTTTCGTCCGATTTTTTATTTTCTGCATCGCTTTTAGCAATTTCGTTCTGAATGCGTTCCTTTAACTCTGTAGGAAATTTATAGTACTCAGATTCAAAAGAATCTAAGGATAGCGGGGTTTCTAAAAAAGGATACGAACTGTATTTGAGAACTTCAAAACCATAAATACCCTCCGCAACGTTGTACGGGGTTTTTTCAATCATCTCGTAACCCAAATCATCGGCTTCTAATTCTTGGTCCTTCGAAAATCGATATAAATCTTGTAGTTTTTGTTCGAGTTGTTCGCCATTCAATTCCTTTTTGGCCTGAGACACATCTTTAAAAGATTGAAAAGAGTGTTTTTTTACGTAATGTTGGATTTCATGAGCCAGTACCACGGCCAATTGAGCCTCATTCTCGATGCGTGCCAATAATCCGATGCTTACAAACACCAAGCCGCCAGACGTGGTATATGCATTGGGTACATGCGAACGCAACACGTAAAATTGCAATTTATCTGCAAGATCGGGATAGGATTCTAAGACTTTCAACCCCACTTTTTCGACGTAATTTGACATCCCTTCCCCGTACAGAATTTGCCCGCCTGTTAATAGTTCTTCCTCTACAAAACCCACCCGAATTGAATGTTCTTGTTCTTGACGCTTGCTTTTTCTGTCAGCTCGACTGCTTTTGATATCCTTGATTTTACTTTGAACCAAACTCGTGGTACTATTTTTCAAGGTAGTAGGAATTCCACCTCCAGATTGAGCTGGCTTATACTGGGCAAAATCGATGCTTTGACCGGTTAAAGGGAGCATTATTGCGGCAATTGCTGCGCAGAATACATGCTTAAAAAATGCGGAATGCATCCGCAATTATACTCAAAATTATGTAGGGAAGAGAAGGACTTTAAAAAAAGTCCTTCATTCGATCAAAAAAGGATTTATTATCCTCCCCGGGTTTAAAGTTTTTACTTTCCTGTAATTTCATCAACAGCTCTTTTTCTTCACTGCTAATTTTTTGTGGAACATATACATTGATCACAACGAGTTGATCGCCCGTGCCATATCCATTTAAATCGGGAAATCCTTTGCCTTTTAAACGCAATACTTTTCCTGCTTGAGTACCTGAATCAACTTTGATTTTAGCTTTACCATCTAGGGTTGGAACTTCCACGCTTGCACCCATTGCGGCTTCGGGAAAACTCAACCATAAATTGTAAATCACATTATTATTATCGCGTTTCAATTCCTCATGAGCAACTTCCTCTATGAGTACAATTAAATCACCCGATGCACCTCCTGCAGGACCTTCATTTCCTTTTCCTTGCACACTCAACTGCATGCCATCGGCAACGCCTCCTGGGATTTTGATAGATGTTTCAAATTCCTGTGCAATTAAACCCTGTTCATTAGCTTCCTTCGGTTTGCTTTCGATTACTTTCCCCATTCCCTGACATACGGGACACGCACTTTGGGTGGCCATTTGTCCTAAAAAGGTATTGGTAACTTGTTTTACAACACCGCTTCCCCCACAATGTCTGCAATTGCCAAATTTCACATCTTGGGCTGCAACCATTCTGCGATACTTAACTTTCTTCTCAACTCCATTGCGCATATCGGCAAGAGTTAGCTTCAGCTTTATGCGAATATTTGACCCAACGGTTCTTCGGTTTCCACGGCCTCGGCCTCCACCGCCACCGAAGAATGATCCGAAGATATTATCGTCGCCAAAAACATCTCCAAACTGAGAGAAAATATCATCCATACTAAAGCCGCCACCGCCGCCAAATCCAGATCCTCCGCCCATACCAGCATGACCAAATTGGTCGTATCGGCTCTTTTTCTCGGGATTGGACAATACGTCGTAGGCTTCTGCCGCTTCCTTGAATTTTTCTTCGGCATCTTTGTCATCCGGATTTTTATCTGGATGAAATTTGATTGCCAATTTGCGGTAGGCTTTTTTTAATTCGTCTGCACTGGCATTTTTGGAAACACCCAGCACGTCATAATAATCTCTTTTGCTCATTTTTTATTTCCCCACCACTACTTTGGCGAATCTAATTACTTTATCGTTTAAGAAATAACCCTTTTCCAAAACATCGATCACTTTCCCCTTCATGTCTTCACTTGGGGCTTCAAATTGCGTCACCGCCTCATGAATTTCAGGATCGAAGGTTTCCCCTTGAGCGTTCATAGGTTTCAACCCTTTCTTTTCCAAAGTGCTATACATTTTTTTATAGATCAACTCCATTCCTTCAACTGCAGAATTGTTTTCAGCTTGTTGCATGGATTTAATTGCACGCTCCATATCGTCAACAATTGGCAACATTTCTACCATTAAATCTTTAGAAGCGGTTTGCATCCATTCTAAACGTTCTTTAGTCGTTCTGCGGCGAAAATTTTCAAATTCACTGTATAAGCGCAAATATTTCTCTCTTTCAGCCTGAACGGGATCCTGAACATCTCCCGTCACCTCATTACCCTCTTCAATGGGGGATGATTCCTCAGCACTTACTTCGTCGTTTGATGTTGTATCCTGCAACGCGTCTGGGTTTACGATGGGTTCCTCTTGAGAATTATTTTTTGACTTCTTATTCATGTTAAACATCTTTCTTCTGTTTCTTTCAAACACTTTGCCATTTACAAATTAACAGCACTTTGTGCCAAGATGTCATAATTATTTAGGGATAACCACAATTTTGTCACATTAATTTCGTATTATCGTGTCACATGTTTACCGGGATAATTGAAGATACTGCCATACTTGTTGACCGCATCATTGAAAATTCAAATGTGCATTTCATTTTTGAGCATCCGATTGCACAAGAGTTACATGTGGATCAAAGTGTTGCTCACGACGGCATTTGCCTCACTATCGTTCATATAGATTTGGATAAAAACCAATACCGGGTAACAGCTATTAAAGAAACCCTAGACCGCACACATATTGGTTTTTGGAATATTGGATACCGAGCTAATATAGAACGCTGTATGCCAGCAAATGGCCGTTTCGACGGACATATCGTACAAGGGCATGTAGATGCGATAGGACATATCGACGAAATACATGACCTCAACGGGTCTCACATGGTATTTGTTTCCCACCCAAAATCTAGCGGAATAACCGTACCTAAAGGAAGTATTACCATTAATGGAGTAAGTTTAACCGTAGTAGATTCCTTCATTGACGCGTTCAGTGTTGCCATAATCCCGCACACTTGGGAGAAAACAAATTTAGGCGATTTAAAAGCGGGCGACAAAGTAAACCTAGAGTTTGATATTTTAGGAAAATATATAACCCGTATGCAACAAATTCAGAACGAATTGTAAGAGTTCGGGCAAT
This sequence comes from Bacteroidia bacterium, assembly GCA_965655465.1. GTDB lineage: Bacteria > Bacteroidota > Bacteroidia > NS11-12g > UBA955 > VMCP01. Next base: position 34,464 of record CBFHGY010000003.1, read on the forward strand.
AATTGCAAAATGCACAATTATTGTTGTTGATATTTTTTGCATTTTTCACAAAACAAGTGCCTAAATCTTTAATTACCATTATTTTTAGTCTATTTCACAGATTTTCAAAACGCTACATAATAAAAAATCGAAAAGCACGTGTGCCAAAAGTTACACAAATCACCTGAAAGACTCAAGAAAGTCCCTTCTCGACTTACGTAAACTCATTCTAAATAAGGAATACCCCTGCGTACATTATCGTTTGTGATAGGCTTTTTGTAAATTTGCCCTAAATCAATTAGTCGATATAAAACTAAATATGGGAGTATTATCGTTTATGTTTTCTTCGAGTCTCGGACGAAAACTCGTTATGGCAGTTACAGGCATTTCACTTATTGCCTTCCTTGTGGTTCACTGCGCCATCAATGCTACCGTCTTTTTTAATGATGGTGGAGAAACTTTTAACGTTGCCGCGGAATTCATGGCAAAAAACTGGTTCATCCGGACTGCTGAAATTGGCTTATTTGCAGGCCTATTATGGCATATTGGACAAGGCCTTTGGCTAACCATTGACAACCGCAAACGTCGCAATGCTAAATATGGAGCAAGTGCTGGTAATGCCAATAGTAAGTGGTATAGCCGCAGTATGGGACTTTTGGGTTCTATCATTTTGATTTTCTTAGTTATGCATCTGAAGCACTTTTGGGTTGTAAGTCGTTTTGGCTTGCCTCATGAACTCGGTCATCAAGAATATGCATCCGGAGCGCATCTAGAGAACTTGTATATTGAAATGGTCAACGTTTTTCAGAATCCAGTAGCGGTTATTGTTTACGTTTTAGGTTGTGCCGGTTTGGGGTATCATTTATTACACGGTTTTGGAAGTGCTTTCCAAACCTTGGGTATTAATCATAAATCTTATACCCCGATGATTAACAACATCGGCGCTGCATTTTCAATTATTGTTCCCCTCATTTTTGCCCTAATCCCCGTGGTTATGCACCTCGGCTTAATTAAATAACACCATGAAATTAGATGCTAAAATACCTGAAGGACCCTTAGCCCAAAAATGGACAAAATATAAGAGTTCTGTTCCTTTGGTAAATCCTGCCAATAAGCGCAACCTCAACATAATCGTTGTTGGAACGGGATTGGCTGGCGCTAGTGCTGCCGCTTCCTTAGCCGAAATGGGCTACAAAGTATCTGCTTTTTGTTTCCAAGACTCCCCACGACGTGCGCATTCTATTGCTGCTCAAGGGGGTATCAATGCTGCAAAAAATTACCAAAATGACGGCGACAGTGTTCACCGTTTATTTTATGATACCATAAAAGGTGGCGATTATCGTGCTCGCGAGGCCAATGTGCACCGCCTAGCTGAAGTTTCTACCAATATCATCGACCAATGTGTGGCTCAAGGGGTTCCTTTTGCTCGTGAATACGGCGGAACTCTTAGTAATAGATCCTTTGGTGGAACACAAGTACAAAGAACATTCTATGCCGCAGGTCAAACCGGTCAACAATTGTTATTAGGTGCCTATTCAGCCTTAGAACGCCAAGTTGGACTAGGCAATGTAACCATGTATACGCGTCATGAAATGATTGAAGTGGTTAAAATCGATGGCAAAGCACGGGGAATTATTGCCCGCGACTTGGTTAGCGGAAAACTAGAACGTCATTTTGGGCATGCGGTATTATTGTGTACCGGTGGATATGGAAACGTATTTTATTTAAGTACTAACGCCATGGGTAGTAACGTAACTGCTGCATGGAAAGCACATAAGGCGGGAGCCCTTTTCGGAAATCCTTGCTTTACGCAAATTCACCCTACATGCATTCCCGTTTCCGGTCATTACCAATCTAAACTTACTCTAATGAGTGAGTCTTTACGTAACGACGGACGTATTTGGGTTCCTGCTAAAAAAGGAGACGACAGACATCCGAATGACATTCCAGAATCAGAACGCGACTACTACCTAGAACGCAGATATCCTGCGTTTGGAAACTTAGTACCTCGCGATATCGCTAGCCGCGCTGCTAAAGAACGTTGCGATGCCGGTTACGGTGTTGGCCCAAGTAAAATGGCAGTATACCTGGATTTCAAATACAATACCATGAATAAGTACGGTCGTGCGGAAGCAGCCAAATTAGGTATTGCCAATCCAGATGATGAAACTTTATTGCGATTGGGTAAAGAAAAGGTGAAACAGCAATACGGAAATCTGTTTGACATGTACAAGCAAATTACCGCTGAAGACCCTTACGAAGCACCCATGAGAATCTACCCTGCCGTTCACTATACTATGGGTGGCTTATGGGTAGATTATGAATTACAAACTACCGTTCCTGGCCTCTATGCTTTGGGAGAAGCCAATTTCTCTGATCATGGTGCCAACCGCTTAGGAGCTTCAGCCCTGATGCAAGGACTTGCAGATGGCTATTTTGTAATCCCTTATACTATCGGAAATTACTTAAGTAAGGAAATTCACACCAAACCCATTCCAACGGATCACGAAGCATTTGTTGAAGCAGAAAAAAGAGCGAACGAACGCATTACCGGATTTTTAGAAATTAAAGGTACCCGCTCTGTAGAAAGTTACCACCGCGAACTTGGTCTTATCATGTGGAACAAATGTGGTATGGCTCGCAACGCAGAGGGACTTAAAGAAGCCATCAATGAAATCAAAGCCCTGAGAGAAGATTTCTACAAAAACGTACGTGTACCTGGAACTGACAACGGGTTCAACCCCGAATTAGACAAAGCAGGTCGCGTAGCGGATTTCTTGGAATTGGGAGAATTGATGTGCTTAGATGCATTATCTCGTGAGGAAAGTTGTGGTGGTCATTTCAGAGAAGAATACCAAACAGAAGAAGGAGAAGCTATGCGCGACGATGATAAATTCCTGAGTGTTTTTGCATGGGAAAACATTGGAAACAACGAATACCAACTTCACCGAGAAGATCTGAATTACGAAAACATTAAAATCCAACAACGCAGTTATAAATAATTGACATGGGAAACACAATGAATATTAACCTGAAAGTATGGCGCCAGCAGAATGAACATGCTCAAGGCCATTTTGAAGAACATAAAGTTCAAGCAAGTCCCGATATGAGCTTCCTTGAAATGTTCGACGTTTTGAACGAACAGCTCATCGAAACCGGAAAAGAACCCATTGCGTTTGACCATGATTGCCGCGAAGGTATTTGTGGAATGTGCTCAATGGTAATTAATGGAAGACCTCATGGACCTAAAGGAGGTGTAACCACCTGTCAATTACACATGAGGAGCTTTAACGACGGCGACACCGTAGTAGTTGAACCTTGGAGAGCAAATGCTTTTCCCGTTATACGCGATTTGAGTGTTAACCGTGGTGCCTTTGACCGTATTATTGCTTCTGGAGGTTATGTTTCCGTTAATACGGGAAATGCGGTAGATGCCAATTCGGTGCTTATTCCCAAGGAAATTGCAGATACCGCGTTCCAAGCTGCAACTTGTATTGGTTGTGGAGCTTGTGTGAGCGCTTGTAAAAATGCTTCTGCCATGCTTTTCGTTGGTGCTAAAGTAACGCAATTATCTATGTTGCCACAAGGTCAACCCGAGCGCGAATCTCGCGTTGTTGCCATGGTAAATCAAATGGATGCTGAAGGTTTTGGAGCCTGCACCAATACAGGTGCCTGCGCCGCCGAATGTCCTAAAGAAATTCCATTATCGGTGATAGCTAATTTAAATCGAGAATATTACCGAGCCAAATTAAACGGCAAATAATTAAAAAGGCTGTCTTATTAAAGACAGCCTTTTTTTTGTTTTCTGGAAACGCTGCTTACGTTTCAAATTATGTATTATGGCAAGGGATATACAATTCCTAGATCTAGAGAAAATCGCACACTGTTTGCTTGTTGAACCCCATTGAAGTTAGGTAACAAAGCCATATCCACACGTGGCTGTGCCAAAAGTTTAATCTTCTCATCAAGTGCATACTCAGCTCGCAAACCCGCAGCTACAAATACATTAAACACGGGATTTACCACTTTATTCACAACAGCTCTATCGCTTGCATCTAAATCTATGGTATAATCATAGGTGTCCACCTCCGAACCTTCATTCAAGGAAAATCCCCGGGTGATTATTTTAACTTTATCCTCCACCAATACACCCGGTATGGCAGAAACAAAACCATATAATTCAGTATCTGGAATCCGCAATTTAACTCCATCTAAACGCCTTAAATACTGCAAATCTAATGTTATATACCTTTGGATGAAATGATAGTCCATTACCTGAACAGGACCATCTACCCAATTATCGATAATTGCCAAATCGGGATGCGGTTGATAGCCAAACATTCCATTTTCCTTGCGACGTATAAAACCCCATTGTTGGTAACCAAAACTAGCACTAAAAGCCACATTGCGCTCTCTTTGAAAAACCACACCTACGAAGGCACTCAGCGCATTTTGAAAGTGATCTGAATTTCGAAAAGAATCCTTTAATCCCATTTCTGTAAATTGAGATCGGGGCATCGGATTAACGTTTGACAAAATTCGAAATTGTGAAGATGGGGTAAGTCCTGCTTGTACTCTGCGAGTCCAAGGTGCATTTTGTGCCGAAACCGTTCCCAAAAATCCCCCAAGTAACAGGCAAAAAAACGATGATCTTATCATAAAAGTCGGCAACTTACTCATTTTTTGGGTGAAATTGATTATTCAGGTATAATATTACCTACTAAATACAATCTCTTTAGGCAAACGTAAGCCGGTTGATTTTTTGGTAAAAACGGTACACGCCTAAAATGGATGCCACTAATAAGCCCACCGTAAAGCCAGTCCAAACTCCGTATACCTCTTTGTTCAAAACTTCTCCCAGATAATAAGAAAGTGGCATGCTCACAATCCAGTAAGAGAAAACGGAAATCCCGCTTGCCCAAAGCACATCCTTGATGCCCCGGAGTAACGACATGGCGGCGGCTTGTATGCCATCACTTACTTGAAATACTGCAGCTAATACAAATAAGGGAAGAATCAGGGGCATCACGGCAGGTTCGACCCCATATAAACCTGCAATTTGTCGGTTGAAAATCACAAAAATCAATGCATTAATAAGCTCAAATAGAACCATTAAAATAAAGGTAGCATGTGCCACTTTCCGAATTTTCTGGGCATTGTGTTCTCCAAATGCATTTCCCACAAGAATACTTCCCGCCATTCCAATTCCACTGGCAACCATATAAGTAACAGAGGCGGCATTTAAGGCTACCGCATGCGCTGCTACTTGTACTTCACCATACCAACCCACCATAATTCCCGAAACAGAAAAACAGGCCCATTCCGCAAAGGTTTGCAAGGCAATAGGTATGCCCATACTCCAAATACTTTTTGTTTCTGCCCATACTTCGCGCCATTTCGGCATGATTTGTGGGACATAGGTTTTCATAAATTGTGAATATCGCACATACCATAAAGCCGCCAGCATCATCGCCACTCGGGAAATAAGCGTAGCCCAAGCGGCTCCTTCATAACCCATTGCTGGAACTACCCAAAATCCATAAATAAGGATGGCATTCAAAATTACATTCAGTCCCAAGCCCGCTAAGGTCAAAACCATGGAAATCTTCGTATGCCCTAAACCATCCGTAAATTGTCTTGCAGTTAAGAAAACCAGCATAGGAAGGACCGAAATATTTACAATATTCAAATACTTTGGAGCGATTTTATTTACCGCCTCGGTTTGCTTCAACCAATCAAAATGTGCAGTTAAAATTTCTAAAAGTCCAAATTGGAAGGCAAACAATATCAAACTCACCAAGAGACCCGCTCGATATATGAGAAATCCACTATTGGATTTTTTTTCACCCACTTTAATACTTACCAGCGTACTCACGGCAAACAGCACCCCAAATGTGAGTCCACTCGTCATAAAAAACAAGCTATTCGCTTGGTTTACACCCGCTAAAGCTTCTTTTCCCAAACGGCCAACCATTATCGTATCAGCAACACCCATCAACACCAATCCCAATTGACCTAGAATGATTGGATACGACAATTGAAAGATGTCTTTAACAAATACCCGATATTGACTCCACAAGGCGCGCATATAAAAGCGCAAAAATACGATAAGATGCGGCGCTTCCTAATTAAATTAGCCAAGTTCCATAAGAAAAGCCCGTACCTTTGTATTTATGTTCGACGTACTTTGGGAAGATAATCATTTATTGTTCGCAAACAAACCTGCCGGAGTTCCTGCTCAAGGGGATTCAACCGGCGATGTGCATTTCTTGGAAATGGCTGAAGAATACATTCGCGTAAAATACAAAAAACCCGGAGCGGCTTACGTTGGGTTGGTGCATCGTATAGACCGCCCCGTTAGCGGAGTAGTTTTATTTGCAAAAACTTCTAAGGCCTTAACTCGCTTGAACGATATTTTTCGCGAAAAACAGAACATTAAAATATACCATGCATTAACATCAAAGCCGTTAACGGAAGAATCAGGTACTTTAGAACATTATTTGATTAAAGATTCAGAAACCCATCGCGCGCACGCTTACAACCAACCTCGCGGTGCTGCCAAAAACTCCATTTTGCATTATAAATTACTTAGCAGTTTGGCAGGCAGATATTTATATGAAATCCGTTTAGAAACGGGTCGTTTCCATCAAATTCGCGTTCAACTCTCTAAAATGGGATGTCCGATTATTGGTGATTTAAAATACGGCGCTAAAAACAATCTCCCCGACCGTTCAATCGCCCTGCATGCGCGCACTTTAATAACGCCACACGTAGTTCGAGATTTGCCTTCTGTAACGGTTCATGCACCTTATCCTAAAAAACAATGGTGGGGATTGTTTAAAGAAGATCTAATGAAAAAGGGTCCCAAAAAACCTCGTTAAAATCTTTCACTTTGTCGTTTTCGACGCGGATTCCTTCGGATTCTAACAAATGTTGCATGCGCTCGGGATCTGAGAAATGGGCTTTACCCGTTAGGAGACCTATTCTATTTACGACCCGATGTGCAGGCACCTCAGGGATTACGGAATGGCTTAAATTCATGGCCCAGCCTACCAACCGAGAACTTCTTTTTGCACCTAAATAAGACGCGATGGCACCATACGTGGTAACCCGTCCATAGGGTACTAAGCGCACTACATCGAAAACTCGATCATAAAAAGATATTTTTTCCATGGTAGTAAACGAAATTGGACCGAAATTTGTCTAACTTTCAAGCAAAACTACATTATTCTCAATAAAAATGAAGAAATTCGGTTTAATACTCAGTACCCTCGCATTTCTAACTTCGGGATATGCCCAAAAAGCAAAAACAATTCCTCTCGGAGTAACCGTTTCCGCAGAAACCCAGCCAACTACAGTGGATGCTAACCAAGGACTAGCTTCTGATTTAAATCCCACATCGTATAAAAATCCAAGGATCATTCCATACAAAACCCCTCATACCTATAATAAGGTTGCTAATGTGGGGAATTTCCCTCGGATAAAAGACAAAAAACCATGGGATGGTCGAATGGATGGAGAGTACCATATTCGTTTCAAAATAAAAGGCCTCAAGCCCGGAGAAACGGTATTCTTAGCAGATCACCATATCGGAGGGAAATATTTACGCGATACTGCCGTGGTAGATAAAAAGGGGGTTGCCGAATTCGAAGGCAATAAACTCTTGCAACGCGGTATGTATTTGTTTGTATTGCCCGAAAAAGCAGACTTCTTTGAGTTTTTAATTGACGACGATCAAGATTTTACCATAAAAACCGACACCTCATTTTATAAGCATGATTACTACGCAAATATGACGGTTGAAGGGTCGGATGAAAATTCATGGTTTGTTACGTATCAAAACCAAAAAACAAACATCATTGAGCGCATCCTAGAAATAGATGCCCAACTCAAAATCGACAGTTCCGATGCGAATTTAGCTATTTGGACCCCTCGTCGGAATGCCTTGTTAGAAGAAAAAATGAACGCAGATAGTTTATTCGTGGCGCAACATCCTGAATCCATGCTTTCTCGTTTCCTTTTGGCGTTAATGCCCGTAGAAGTACCCGAAGCACCGGTTGACGAAAACGGCATTGTAGATTCTGCTTGGAGATATCGTTATTTTAAAAACCATTATTGGGAAAACGTAGATTTTAACGAAGATGCCTTGGTTCGCATGCCGGTAAATGTATTGAAGAATAAAATGGATTTTTATTTCGATAACGTTATCATTCCCGATGCCGATTCTTGTATAGAAGCTTGTAATATTATCTTGAGAGAAGCTAAAAATAGCCTCGAAAATGAAAAATACATCATTTGGTATCTAACCAATCGCTTTGAATCCAGTAAAATCATGGGCTTAGACCGGGTTTTTGTGCACATGGCCTTATCTCAATATTGCCAAGGTCGTACTTGGTGGGTAGACAGTACTACCACTGCCAAAATGTGCGAAAATGCCTATCGCAGATCGTACTCCTTAATTGGAGCTCAAGCCGCAGATTTACAGCTAAAAAATCAAGATTCTGTTTGGATTAACACCAACAGCATAAAGGCTCCTTATACCATTTTAATGTTCTGGGATCCAACATGTGGCCATTGTAAAGAAATCATGCCGAAAATTGCTAAAATTTATGCCGAAAACAAGCAAAAAGGTTGGAAAGTTATTACGCTTGCTGCCGGCAATAAAAAGAAGGAATGGTACGAATACCTAGCGGCACACCCTGAAATTTCAGAGTTTACCAATTTAATCCGGGGAGAAGTTTTAGACCAACGCTATGCCGATGCTTTACAAGCGTATTATGTTATTGCAAGTCCCACAATTTTCCTATTAGACGAAAATAAAAAGATTGTAGCTAATAGAATTGATGCTGAAAAAATAGTGGAGTTTATCGATCACTTAGAAAGCAAGAAAAAACTTTAATCCCATCAAGGAAATTCTCCGAAACGCGGCATTCTAAAATAGAGTGTCGCGTTTTTTATGGATGGTGTTCTAAATGCAACACTTTTTCAGCCGTTTTGGCTAATTCGTCGGTATAGAAGCACAAGCCAAAGGTGTAATACGATGCAGAGAAGTAGGTATTGGGGGTTAAGGAAAAACGCGCACCCACTCCGGCAGAAAGTCCAAAATAACGCCAAACCCGATAACTCGCACTTACCCCTGTTTCTAAGGGAAGTATCATCAGATCCCGATATTCATACGTACCATCCGCTTGTTTGAACGTAAGTGTTGCCGTGCCTACACCCAATTGCACCGTTTGTGTTAAAAACCATCTGTAATTTTTAAACCAGCGGTACTCTCCAATTCCACTGAGGTAAAAATATTCATACATATTATCGGTTTCATCTTGAAAAAAAGTGGAATACAAACCTATATATGCCGCTGTTTTATGATAATCTGCCCCAACTCGAAGTCCGAAAATATCTATAGGCTTGCCTTTGAGATACGAACGTCGATTGTCTAAACCGCCGGTAAGCGTAGGCTTGTTTAAAAAACTCCGTTTAATGGAATCTAATGGGGCCCATTGTTGTGATTTCAGCACATGCGCACTAAAAAAGAGGGCTGTAGAAACCAACAAATGCTTCATTCAAAGACAAAGTTAGTTTAAAATACAAACACTACCTTTGTAGTAATTTCAAGTTATGAAGCAAAATCCTTTTGTCCTTTGCCTGGTGCTCTTCACATTTGCCATTTCGAGCGTTGGCAACGTATATGCTCAAATTCGCAGAAAGCCCATAACTCCGGATTTAAATCCACAAACTACTCCTGCTTTAAGTGCTCCAAGCAACAATACAAACTTGAACAATAACGCGCCCGTATCGATACCCCCAATCATCATTAAACAAGAAAACGAATCGAAAGATATCGTTATTCGCAAGCCTGAAAAAGGAAGCATTACTGCTGAAGGATTGATGCAAATTAGCTTTGGAGAAGCTCCCATCATGATTAAATTTCCGGAAATAAAAGGGCGCTACTTTGCAACCAATAAACTTGCTTACAGAGGAACATTGGGCTTTACCCTTAATTCTCAAACTTTAGAATTTGTAGATAATAAACAAACCGCATCGTATGTAATCTCAAACCAGGTAATAACCGCTGGCGGGGGCGTAGAAATGCATGTGAAATCTAGCAAACGAATATCGCCCTATTACGGCGCGGAAGGTTTGATTTTACTAAATTCCCAAAAAATTTCAGGAACTAATACCGACGATATTAAAACGTACAATTTGGGCGCGGGTTATCAACGCGATTCAACCTATACTGGAATTTATATGGGTGCCTTAGCTGGACTTGATTATTATCTTAGTTCGGATATATTTATAGGCTTTGAATTGGGTATGGGTCTGAGTTCCTACTCTACCACGCTGGTAGGTGAAAGAAAAACAATGCGCGGCGTTCTCGTAAGTGAATCTAACGTAGTAACTGGCAGAGGAACGGGAATTGGACTTCGTTATTCCCAAGGAATTCGAATTGGCCTCAAGTTTTAATCAATTCCATAAATAGCTCAACCCGAATTCCATGTAATCGGCTTTATTGAGATGGGCTTTTAAACGGCTGCGCGCCACCCAATGGTGACCGAGCCGGTAATCGAGTCCAAAGGCATTATAAAACCACGGTTTTTCACTATGAAAAGGCTTGACTATATACATTCCAAGGTCTAAACGCAAACCCAAACGACCGTACAAGAATACTTTTCCTCCTCGAACTGCCAACTCATAATTCTCAGACTCTCCTGCTCGGGTAAGACTTCCATCGTCGTTCCATTGGTAATTGGGATCCAAAAAGCCATCCAAGCCCACATCTACATACGAGAACTTACTTTTCTGATAACGGTAACTCAGATCCGCAATCCATACATAGGTTCTTCGAGGATATTCCAAGCTCTTTTGTCGTGTACCCATTTTAAGTCCAGCCGCAAACGGGAAGGCAAAATACTTATGTTTGGCTTCGTAGTATTGATTTCTTTTATTATGTTTATTTAAAAGATAACTTACACCTACATTTAAATTTAATGCATTCAAGCCCACATTAGGTTTACTGTAATTACCATTAGAACAATGGGTTAAATTTGCACTCGTAAAAATGCCAAAACGTTGTACATTGAACCTCGCATTGGCCGATATCACCGCCAAATAATTCCAATGAGAACCGATAGCATAATTTATTGGAATTTGTGTGGTATCGTATATTCGGGTTAAATATGAAAGTCCATGAGATATGCGCCAGCCCAGAGCCAAATGTTTACCTAATGGTTTCGCTGCACCAAAAGTAACCCCCGCTCCAATTTGTGTACCCGTTTGCGGCAATCCCATATCCATAATGAGAAACGTAGCACCTAAGTACCTGGTGGCATGTTTGCGTTCTGCTAATATATTCGGTACCCGGGGTTCATGTGGAACTTCCCAATCCGCATCTATCTGAAGTCCATAAACGGGAGCCTTCAGGTCTTGTGTATACGAACTATGGGGTTGCATCGTACCAAACAAAAGTGAAGCATCGGCTCTATATTGTGCAAGGGCCGATTGCACACATAAAAGCCATAAGGAAAGCAGTTTAAATTTGCTTTTCATGATTTGTTTTTACACTAAAGTAAAGGGCATAGGCCACGAAAACAATCACATACACTGGAGAAGCAATAATTTCAATAATCCGGTTATACATATCATGCAGTACGGTGTGCTCTCCTACAAACTGCCTATATAAACCGATTGACAGACAAATGAGGTCAAAAAAAGCTAAGAGCAGCCAGAATTGCAGCCTAAAATTAGGATGTAATGTTTCCCTTTTGAGAAAAAAATACCCCATAAATCCGAAGGTATATACCACGATTTCTCTGAGTGCAAATCGCACTGCATTGGTATTCCAAAAATCAGATTCTTCCTTTTGTTCGCGCACATATTCGCTGAAGAAATGATACATGACGTATAGGATCCACATGATTAGGACCCATAATCCGAAACGGATTACTTTTCTGCGGATTTGTTCCCCCGTAAATAAATAATCCATATAGCAAACATGATTACGTAAACGATAAATTGAAAAATAGTTTTATGAAATATTTGAAACCAATCGGGATGATTTTTCGCCAGAAAAAACAACGCAACAATGCGCAAGATATTGGTTATATATAAGAAGACAACCCCCCCAATAGTAAACCAGGCCTTGCGTTTCCAATTTATTCCTGGGAATATCAAAATAAATGCAGCGCACAAATAATACAATTCCCAACCGTCGCAAGCAGAACCTATTAAAATACGCCCTCGCACATCTGCAACGTTCCAGATGCAGTACCCTGTAATATTTTCGGTTGAACTGAAGGTGGTAGGCTCCGTACCGGTAATCCAAGAAATAAGGATAGCCGAATTTTCAGCTAAACTGCGAACCAAAACATTGTGAATAAGATCGATATCCGCAACGGGAAACCAGAGAAGAAATGCAATTACCCCGTTTCTCAAAAACGCCATTTGGGTAGGCGTAAATTGTGAAAAGAGGGAATTGATTTTGAAAATTTTCTTGATCATGCCCTACAAAGATAGGCAAAGAAAACGAGGGGAATTAGCGGGGCATTTCACCAAAAAGCGCAATCAATTTTTCGAAGCGATAATCGAAAATACCTTTAACTTTTGCATCTACAAAAAGCGCGCCTGCAATGGAACCTAGAGGACCTTTACCAATATCATAGTTGAGGATATCGGTCATTTTTACTCCACCCTCAATGGCTTCAAAATGATGTTCGTGGTGCCAAATATGATAGGGCCCTTTACGTTGTTCATCTACAAAAAAGGCGTGTTCTTTTATATGGGTAATTTCGGTACACCAGTCGAGTTGAATTCCTAAGAACGGCGAAATCTTGTAGGTAATAAACATGCCTTCATACATTTTTTCGGGTATATCCGAAGTGATTTTGAAGGTCATATCTGTCGGGGTGATTTCATTCAAGTTTTTTGGGGAGGAAAAGAAATCCCAAGCTTTTTCCAAACTGATAGGCAAGGATTGTACAGATACGAGTTTTTTCACTAATAACTAACAAAGGTGGTGGGGAAAGGTTTATGAAATATAATTTCAAAAGCTACATTTCATTTTCATGAATTATTATAATTCTAGTTAACAAACATGAAAATCACGCGAAGGATTAAGTATAATTTTTTCAACAACTCCTAAAAACTACCCTCAATCCACAATCTCCACTATCGACAACACCATCTCTGGATAAATCAATACCCCGTCATCTCCATTTGTGCGGCGGATTTGTACCTTTATTGTTAGGCTCGAACTTGAACTATTATCATACACCCCACTAATCGGAAACAACATGGCTTCCCGAGCACCCGTTCCCGTTCCCTGAACATATAACTGCCTCTTCGCCTGTAACGTACTCGTAGTACTGCCATCGTTGATGGTTAAAATTGCCTCGTTCTCATCGTCGCTACCGGATGTAGCTTGACCCCGTATACTCGAACGTGTATCGTAGCGAATCCACAATCTCGAACTGCTCGAAACCGGGGTATAAGAGTAACTGATTACATCGGTATAACTCGTTGAATTAATCGTGACATTACTCGAAAAATTCAAATCACTCGCATCTAATAAAACCTGCCGCAATACCTGCCCCTTTGCCGTACCTCGAACAAAGCCGCTTGCCTTCAAATTGCCGCTTACATGTAATGCCTCCGCAGGCGTCCCTGTAATTCCAATACCTACATTTCCTCCATTGGGCTGCAACCTCAGACCATCTACATCGCTGTAATCGCCCTTATTCCTGGATTGAAGCCAAACTGCGTCTGTGGCCAACTGTAACCCAAGGTCCAAGGTAGTTGTGCCCAAGCTTCCACCGATACGTAAAAATCCATTACCCGAACTGCCAGTATTGGATACATCCGAAGCCGCTGCTTGAATTTCAAGGGTGTTTTTAGGGGTTGTGGTACCCACTCCCAACTGTGCCTTCAAGGAAACAGCTGTTGCGAAAATTGCAAATAATAATTCCCCTTTTTTCATCTTGCCACCTCCGTAATCGTTAATAACATATCGGGTTCAAGGGTAAAAGTATCGTCAATGCCTAATTCCTGAACGTCGATTTTAATTGTGAGCGTGCTGGTACCCGAATTGATATATACTCCGCTAATAGGTAACAATGAAGTGGCGCGACCTCCGCCTCCACTTGCATTGTCGAAATACGACTGACGGGTTTGGATGGTCGTACTTCCTACCAATAAATAGGAATACCAATCGTCGTTACCAGATCCTCCTATGCTATATTTCCCGTTGAAGGCCACAAAAATCTTACTGTTTGAAGATACCGGAGTATAATTATATGATACTATGGTAGATCTTGCATTTGCAACCTGTGTATTTCCCGATTTTGACAAATCCGATTCATTGAGCACCACGGTATTCAAAACTTGACCCGCTTGAGCGGCCTTTACGCTTCCGGATAGATATATATCGCCGTTTACGGTAAGTATTTCACTGCCTTCGCTCCCATTTATGGCTACTTTTCCGCCATTGGGATTTAATAAAAGTGGGTTTGAATTGGAGTAATTTGAGGCATCACGAGCTTGGATCCATGCATTCGTAGTACCGTTAACACCCGCATCCCCAGCGGCATTCGACCCCGTTTTTTGAATGCGCATCACCCCATTGGCTGCACTTCCCGATCCCGCAGCTGCTGCAGACACCCCAACAACATCCAAATTATTCACCGGAGCATTCGTTCCAATACCGGTTTGCGCGAGTACCGGCAGCACCGTTAATCCACAAACCAAGAATATCATGTTTTTCATCGTGCGATCTCCTTAATAATTAACGTAGCGTCTGGATAAACGATTAAATTGTCATCGGTACTGGTACGATAAGCCGAAACACGAATTGTCAAAGCATTTGTGCCGCTATTTTGATAGTATCCCATTAGAGGAAAGGGCGGATTTCCGCGACCACCGCCTCCGCCACTACTCCCCCCATCAAATCGCATGGCATTTGCTTGAACACGCGTTCCCCCAATAGTCAAAAACGTTTCTACAATATCGGAAGCACTACCACTTAAAAAAGCCCGCCCGTCGTATTCAACATAAATTTTAGAACTGCTCGAAACGGGAGTGTAGGTATAGGAAACCAAGGTCGTTTCAGAAGTGCCACTTACGGTAATGCTGGAACCGAAGTTTAAGTCCGACTCGTCTAAAAATACCATATTAAGAATCTGTCCGGCACCCGCTGCTATCACACTGCCGTTGACCTGAACGTTGCCTTGAACCGTTAATTTTTCATCGGGGGAAGTATTACCTACCCCTACGTTTCCGCCATTGGGATTCAACAGCAAGGGCATATTGGAAGTATAATTGGTGGCATTTCGCGCTTGTAACCATCCATAATTGTCTTTGCTCAAGCCAAAATCTAAAACTCCGTTGGCATTGGTACTCCCCAAACGCAGCACTCCATTTTGGGAACTTCCCGATTTAGCGGCAGCGGCAGTATCGCCAATTATATCAAAAGCATTTACGGGGGAAGTGGTATTCACACCGACCTGAGCAGATAAGACCGAACCTCCGACCAAGAGCGCAAATAATGAAACGAATTTCAACATATTATAACAAGAGTGTGAAGCGACTCAAAAATATACTGAAAATGCCCTAATTCGGCAGATTTACATCCACAAAAGGCTAAAAAAAACAAAAAAGTACACATAAGAACACGAAGTCATTTCGATTCGGCACCTTTAATAGGCCCGTACATGAACCATTTATAACGTACCGTTTGGCACCTGTATGCATTATTTAACCCGAACGGTATTCAACTGTTCCATTACGACCTTTTGCCAATTATTCTCATCGGGCACGTATTCCCAATTCAATTCAGCAATATAACGATCCATAAACAAGATGATACGTCGGGCGGTAAAACGGTTTTTCTTTACCGTATTCAGCAACTGATTGTCGGACCGGGTAAATTTATAACTGAACTGCAATCCGCGGTATCCCATTACTTCAACAATCTCGGGCATTCCCAATTCTACTTGTTGATGCTTAGATGGATCCAAACCCTGTCGTTGTTTATTCCGGGTATCCATGGCAAAGTTCCGAACATAGGGGGTAAGTGTATCTTGTTTTAAATCTAAAAGAAATTTAGCATGGGCTTTTTCACTCCAAGGATAACTGCGAATTGGTTGAATCCAAAGTACCACATGGGTAAATTGGGGATCGAAGCCCCCGCCTTTATACCCTTTTTGTCGGAAGCAATAGCCGGGTTGATTATTCATTTCCTCGGCGGAGACCCATTCTAATTTCGGGTGTGTTTCTTTAATAATAAACTCGGGGTATTGGGCTTTTAAAACAGAACTCACAATAACAAATCCGCAAAGTAAAAAGGGGCCTAATCGTTTCATACAAAATGCAAAGGTAAATCAATCTTAAGACCTTTTAATAAGGCGTGAAAAGTTCCAAGTGTCTCCTACTTAAGCTGTATATTGCAGCGTTAAAGGGTAGAATTAAATGAATTCGGAAATTTTTAAAAATATCAATAAAATCATAGAGCGAGACAATAAAACCTCGACCTATAAATTCGCGCTGTTGCGCGGAGTGATTGATATTATCCAAAGCAATTCTCCATATATAAAAATCGAAGGGGAACGGGCTATTTTACCCATGGGTTTGCTTATTGAGAATTGGATACTGTATTACTATCCCATCTTAGCAAATAAAATCCCACAGATTTATGGGAAAAATACCCAACTTCAATTCGAGACTCATTTAAGTGAAGTAATTGAATTCTATGCAAAAAAAGGAGGGATGTCTGCCTTCTATCGAGATATGCGCAATAATGGCATTGCCGATATCCAAGATATTTTCACTCCCTTGGTTAAATCAATGCGAAAGACTATCGCTACTATGCCCATGAAATACATTGGCAAATCGATCTACAATGAAGAATATGCCATTTTCAAGCCCAATAGCGACACCTATAAAACAACTAAAATATACGACACCCACAGTTTGCTTAACTATTCCGGCACGTTTAGCATTCCACTTGATTATTATGAAGCGTTTAAACTCTTAGGAAGTTTTATTTCCGGACAAAACACATTATTGTTCAAGTGGGCAGAGTTTTCATACGAAGCATCTGGAAGATCCATTCAAAAAGAAACCGTTTTCGAACAAATGACCGAGTATGCCGTGGTAGACCGAAATATCACCGCAACAAAGCGCATTTATAGTGAATTATTGGAACGTCAGAAAAAGATCTTTTGTGTATGGACCGGTGAAAAAACAAGTTCATTTGATATCGATCATATGCTGCCATTTTCTGTTTGGAAAAATAACGATTTATGGAATCTGCTTCCAGCAAAAACATCGGTTAATCGTGAAAAAAGTGACAAAATCCCTACCCCTGAATTAATCCATAAAAGACAAGACATTATTTTCGAATACTGGGATCTTCTAAAGAATAGTTTTGAATTTCGATTCGAAAAAGAAATTGAATTCGCCCTTATTGGAGATAAGCAGAATAATTGGAAAGATGCAGCAATTTCGCAAATTCAAAATAACTGCGAATACCTTATCGAATCGCGCGGATATACCCCATGGAGTCCTAAATAGTCCAATATTTAAATAAAACAGGCATTACAACCCTCGCCCTCGTTATCGAGTACAATATCCTTCCATGATTCCTTTTTAATAAGCTTCTCCCTCTGCGTGCGCTTGTAATGATCTCTCTTAATTTGAGCTACACGTTCTGGCCTAGATAAATCCTCCAATCGCTCTTCGCTCCAGGAATAACCATCCTTTTCATAATCCATAGCTGTAGCAAATAATTCCGGATGTGTCTCTAAAAGCCATACCCACTCAATTTTCTGCTGATAAAAACAGAAAAAGCAACCACTGCGACTTCTAGAATATGTTCCTTTTACTATTTCACCGTCTAATTCTACCTCGTATTCCAAAGGCGTGTAATACGCCGGAATTCCCACCCCACTTTCTTCTAATATCCTGTAAATATCGTCAATACCAAAATTCGAATCCTTATAAATCAAAGGAAAATCTTCCAATTTTCCCACCGGATAATCTGTCGTTTTCAAAAAGTCAAATACTACTTTATTAAAAGCCACCACATCAATATCCAACAAATCCGATACCTTTTGTTTTTGACCGTATCGCATGGATATCGGCTGCTCTAAATAATACAATACCGCATTTAACTTATCGCCCTCAACATGACTTTTATAACTCTCTATCAAAGAGGAAATCCGGCTATTGGCGAATGTTTTAGTAATTACATCTTCGCTCCAAATATTTCGACGAAATGGGAAAATGCTCTGAATATTCTCCTTTTTAGAAATATATCCCTCTCTGTCTTCATCTCCTCGTATGCCCACATAAGAAATGGTAGGATTCATTCCTATCTCTTTCTCGAATGGATCTAATTTCATCTTCTTTGTGCACCACCTCGATGTAGAAGAGGGCAAATACCCTCCGTAAACAGCCAAAAAATGATCGAAGGAAGAAGACTCCGACGTTGCAAATACATCTACCGACTTATACTCCGTTATATTCTTTCCCAATACTGAATTTAAACGCTCAATCAAATCATAGGTTTCTTTGAGCTCCTTACCGGTATCACAGGTATAATAATTGATATTTAAAGCCGGAAAATTCTGACTCATGTAAATAGCCAAAGCCGCACTATCTTTCCCTCCTGAAATCCCTAAAACATGATTGATCGTATTCATAGTCCCCCAGCAAGAATAATCGAGCCAACTGGATTAAACAATGTCCAAATAAAAAATGAATGTATTTTTGCTTAAATCATTTCAAACCACAATCTTGAATCAACAAAATAACAATACATGCCTCTTTTGCTACACAGATCGCGAAATACTCATTGAGAATGAGCTTGCCTTTGCGATTTTCGATAAATTTCCTGTTGTGGAAGGACATATTTTGATTATTCCCAAAAGACACTTCGACAATTATTTTGAAATAACGCAAGCCGAACTAGAAGCGAACCATGCGATTATCCTTGAATTAAAACAACAATTACAAGAAAAAGACGCAAGTATTTCGGGGTTCAACATAGGAATAAACCAAGGCATCGATGCGGGTCAAACGGTTATGCATTGCCACATACATTTAATTCCCCGTCGATTGGGTGATGTTGCCGAACCACGCGGTGGCATCCGGCATTTAATACCAGGGAAGGGGTTTTATTGAGGGCTTGGACTTTCCAAAATTACCAACTTTCCCCTCACGCTAAAGCCCATACCGCAGCCACTCGTAACCAGTCCGTGTCCACACGCGGAGGAGCTCCCGCTCTTGTTCGCTGAAATCCCCGTTGTTGAATCCTTCTAAATCTGTAATGTCCATGTTAAAATCCCCCAATTCATCGATTTCCCAAGAAACCCAATCCGGATTTACATGTAATGTTCCTACACAGGGAAAGGACTTTCCCGCACGAATTAAATTTCCCATAATACAACGTTGCCCTCCATTACCCCCACGTATTTTTACAGGAGGTTTGGGAGGAGACACCTGTTTTTTGATACGTTTAGTAGTACTCACTTTCATAATCCAATGGCAAAATCAATATGTGCAAAATAACCCCCGTTCCCCTATTCTTTCGGTTTTTTTAAATTCTCAAGAATAAAAAAAAACAACTCTTTTGGTAAATCCCAAACAAATCTGCTATTCAATAGCCGATTTATCTAGAACCTAAAACTTTTTAAATTGGATTCTTGGCAAGCCTATCGTTATATATAGCTACTCGTTGCACAATACCCAGATTTGGAATGATTGCGTGCTAAGGGCCTTGTATACAAATAGAGAGCAAACTTAAATTCGTAAGTAAAAGTTTTATGTTCTGTCGTGTATAAACACCCACGTATTTCCCTCCAAAATTATGAAATGTGCAAGGGTTACCACACATTCGTGCTCTTCGATCATGGGTGATTTTCCAAAACGAGATTCAAATTCACGGTGAAGTGCCACCATACATACATTTTGAGCATTCACTCCAAAAGGTCCGGAGCGCAAATTTTTATTATACGTTTCCACCAATTCCTCATTGGAATGAGTTTTCAGGGATTCGGCGAAATCGGCGAAAAGTTGTAGGTTATCGCCGTAAAGCGATGCGATGAAGGTTCGGATTTTCTGAGGACCTCTGCCTGAGTTTCCGATTTGTGGTTGAGAATGATTGTGATTCATAGTGCTTTGTTTTTGACTTTAAGTCCCCATCATTTTGCCACCGTGGTAAGCTACCCGGTTGGAGCGAAGCCGAAGCGCCGCGTCTTGATGTACTGCAAATATAAAATCAAGTTATGACAATTTTAAAAAAGACATTCTCGAAATACTCCATTTCATCCATTCATGAATATATTTAGTCTAAAACCTGGATAGATCGCGTATAAAAAAATGCCAAGGTGAATTGTTAAGTGATCAAAAAAATTAAGTTAAATTACGGGGAGCAAAAAAAAAGCCTCGCGATTGCGAGGCTTCTGGTGGTATCGGACGGAATCGAACCGCCGACACAAGGATTTTCAGTCCTTTGCTCTACCGACTGAGCTACGATACCTTTTCAGAACTTCCTAATAGCACTTGCGTTTTATTAGGGAGTGCAAAAATACGCATTTTATTGACTCATCCAAGCCCACAAAAACATTTTTTTGAAAAAATCTCAAAATGACTCCTTTTTGACTTCCTCAAGGCCGGTTTTGAACGAAAATTCGCCTATGTGACATAAAAGTACACTTTTAAGATAAATTTAGGGTTCATTTCTACGAGAAAAAAATTGCAATCTCAATTTTGGTCTTATTTTTGATTATCAGAAATTATGAAAGCATTAAACATCAAAAAGTACTTATTAATCGGAATGATTTTAGGACTTGGATGGAACTTTAATTTATATGCACAAACGATTACCAGCGTATCGTTACAAGGAGCTAAGCCTACAGGAACCAATACATGGGATGTTGATTACATAAATGGAGCAAATTCTATTATTGAAAAAGAAGTTTCCATAGGTTATTCGAATCATACGAATAATGGAAATGGTAATGGAAAAGATTATTTTTATTACACACAATCAGGAACAAGCCTTTGTTGGGAAGTATTACAAGGAGGTTCAGGCTCAAACTCATGGAAAACATTGCCATTTTGTGAATCAGCCAATGGTGGATTAAACAATGATCCGACACAAGGAACACATATAACTTATTTCCGGTATAACTCTGGTAAAACTGGTTGTGCTACCACAGGTACTTTCACAGAAACGTTGTCCATTGGATGGTCAACAGTAAGCGGAAGTTCTTGCTCTGGATTTAAAACGGGTACCACACCGTTAGAATTAGAGGTAACTGTACAGGTTGTAACCGACAATCTTTACACTTGGTCAGAACCAACATCGGGAACAGACAGCTCGTATAAAATTGCTGGCAACTGGACCCCTACTCGAACCTCTCCTAGTACAGACGATATTTTAGTTGTAGACTTAGCACAAGGTTCCAATCGAAACACGACGATTTACATGGACGGTGTATCTGATCAAATAAATCAATTTAAAATATTTCCGAATAATTATGTCACCTTTAAATGCTCTACCAGCACCAACACGGGTAATTGGACCACAGGGAATGTCACATCTTCTGACGGCGACGATTTTGTTTTAGATTCCCTAGCTGGGATGCGCTTTGACGCAGGAACACTTAACTTGAATATACCCTCAGGCAATACGGCTATGTTCAAGTCTGACCTTAACGTGGCTGGAGGCACCTTAAATATTAATGGACCTGGATCCATCACCCACAGAAAAAACATCAACACAACAGGTGGAGCATTGAATTACAAATCTTCAGCTACCACTACGCTTAATCTAGCTGGTAAAGACACCAAACTATCGGGTACCGGGGGTTCATTGTATATCGATTCCACCGTAAATGTGGTTATTGGAAACGGCGCGACATCGAGCTACACGCTTGAAAGAATACTTCCTATAATTTCTAATCTTTCACTTAAATCGGGTACAACCCTATATTCTAATGCTCCTACTTCTTACACATCGGTAAGTGCTATTAATGCATGGACGCCCTTTTTACAATTAAAGGCAACCCCTAAACCTAACTCTACAGCCCACGGTCAAATTGTAGAGATATTGGGGAATGCCACTATCGATGGTGGCGCACAATTTGAGATTTATAACAACAAACAACGTGCTTACAGAGCTTTTGGTATTCCTTTAAAAAATGGAACACTAATTCCACAATTTACAGATGATATTGTCGTAACCGGTACCGTTACTGGAAGCAATGCCAATGATTTCACTACCACCTGTTCCTACTGCACGCATTCCATGTTCCAGTGGAACGAAAGCACCAGTTCATGGACGCCATATGCTTCAGGCAATGATCTCACGAATATTCCTTTGGGAACTGGAATCCTTACCTTCTTCAGAGGTGCTATTGGAAACGGATTGGGTGATACATCCGCATCAGCTAACGAACAAATCATCGACTTTAAAGGTGAACTTACCGTAGGGAGGCCCAGTATTGTACTCAACAACGGTGGAACTGGAGCCTTAAAAGGCTATAATTTAATAGGCAACCCCTACCCCTCTGCCATTGACTTACGATTAGTTTATGAATCTAATAAGTCCAAAATTTTACCCAGATTCTATTTCTACGATGCCATTGCCCGCAGATACAACGAGTGGGATAGTGTAACAAGCAACGGAAATTCTACGACGCCCAAGAAAAACGGAACTACCAAATTCCAAAATCCTGGAAATAGTGTAAAAAAAGAAGCCCGAATATTAGATGCCGGTGGAGCCGTATTCGTTGTGGTAAGCTCCAATAACGCCACAGAAACCATAACCTTCAACGAGTCACATAAAGAGCGTAGCTTACGCTCAGCAACCAAACATTTTTCAAGCGGTGTTCAAGAAGAAAATACCGTACCATGCAACGAATTGAAAGGAATGTTGCAATACCAAAAAACCGACTCCTTTCCTGAAAACGATGGTTTTACCCTAGAATTTGATATCGAAGATGGCAATCCCAAAGGCGATATCATGGATATGAATAAGTTGTATGCAGGATACTTAGGACTAGGTACCTTAACTTCTAACGACTATTGGTTATCTATAGACCGCCGCAATAAAATTGCAGAAATTGGAGAAACCAAATCTATTCCTTTAAAGGTAGCCTATCCCAAGGAAAGTCCTGCAGCCGTGGAATTGGTGTTTCAAACTTGCGATGAGACTAACAAATCTTACGATATTCAATTATTCGATAAATTAACTCAAAAGGCCCATCCCGTGAATAACGGCAGTGTATATCCATTTACAGCTCAAACCGCTGAAGAGAAAAAACCGGATCGCTTTGAATTGCTCTTTACCGGTATTGAAAAACAGAATAATATTTCAAGTCAACACGTAAATCCCATCGCTGTTTTCCCAAATCCTTCAGAAAATGGTGTGTTTTATGTTCTTAACAAAGAACAAAACACAAAAACAGCTTACGAAGTATTCGAACTGAATGGTCAAGTTATCACCAAAGGCACCTTGGAGTCTAGCAATCAAGTAAATACCATAAATCTAAGCGATGCTCCCAAAGGCATCTATATAATCAAATTCACTTCAAACAATCAAACTTCAACTCAAAAAGTACAACTTTATTAATAAATGAAAAACTCTTGGCTATTATTATTCATCTTCTTCCAAATTTCCATTGTCAAAGCGCAATCCATTACAGGAATTATTGCTCAAGGAGCAAGCGCTACTAGCACCAACGGTGTTTGGAGCCTTGAATGGGATGATAATGAAGATACTACCTCTAAAATAGTTAAAGAAATAACCCTTACGCTTTCTGGAAGCACAAACGGTAAGAAGTTAATTTTTGATGCCAGTAATGCGAGCGCCGATTGGCAAATCCAATTTGGCAGTAGAAATTCCAAAGCCTGGAAAACCTTTTGTCAGGAAACTCCAGGCTTAGGAAGTAACAAAACGGATTACACCTTCTCGATAAGAGATTTAAGCACATCTTTAGGCACACATACGAATACAATATATGTCGGATTTGGAAACAATTGTAATAACGGATTTACTCCGCTTGTAACTATTAACATTTCGGTAAATGTAACCGACAAAAAGGTATACACTTGGGAAGGCCGAAGCGGTATAGATTCTTTTTATGATACTGACGAAAACTGGTACCCGGTAAGAACAAATCCCAATGTCAATGATATTCTTGTAGTGGACCTCGGCTCATCAACGAATAAAGTGAATACAACCATAGATATTTCTGGAGTAAGCGAAAATATTGGACAATTTAAAATCTACCCCTATAATCATGTTGATTTCAAATGCACCACGGATGCCAATTGGACTGTAGGTAGACCTTCCTCATTGAGTGGAGTAGATTTTAATGTTTCCTTAAATTCCGACATTCGTAAAACCGGTGCCGGTGAACTTGAAATTATTGTACCCGCTAATAATTCTTTAGATATCGATGGCAGCATTACCACCCTTGCTGGAGATTTATTATTCTCAGGTGCTGGTACCCATAATATTTCAGGTAATATAAATACCCTTGGCGGTTTGCTCAATTTCACCCCCAGTAGTGGTACAAATACCTTATATTTAGATGGCAGCAAACAAGTTCTTTCGGGAAACAGTTATGTGAGTGGAACTCCTACCTTATACATCGATACCAATTTCAACGTTACCGTTGGTACTGCCTCTACTAGTCCCGTTGATACACTAACATTACAACGCACACTTCCGATTTATTCGGTAGTTACCCTAAGTCCTGGAACTCGCATTATTTCCAATAATCCTGCTTCAAGTTCTGAATCAGATTGGAATGCCTGGGAACCCTATTTCCAGTTAAAAGCCCCTCAATTTAACCAAGCGGTTAAACGCGGACAATTGAACGTGGTTCCCACTAGTTCAGAAATTGTTGGGGGAAGCTTATTCGAAATTTATGGAACCAATGTTAGAGCTTATCGCATGATTGGCCTCCCCTTCGCAAATGGGGTGCACCTTTCTCAATTTTCAGATGACATAGATCTAACCGGTACCTTAAATGGCACTACCAATAAAGATTCCTTTGAAACCAGTTGCAGCGTATGCAAAACTTCCGCATTTTATTGGAATGAATCATCAGGCTCTTGGAATGCCTATGTTTCTGGCGCTACTGCAAATATTTTACCTAAAGGAAATGGAAGTTTGATTTTCTTTAGAGGTCGGAAATCCAATGGTTTGGGAGATACCGGTGCTACTGCTAACGAGGGCATTATTGATTTCAAAGGCAAGTTACAGGTGGGCAATTATACGCATACCCTCACGAAATCATCCGGTTCTGGTGCTTTAACAGGCTTTAATTTAGTAGCAAATCCATACCCATCGAATATTACCTTTGACGAAGTCTACTCCAAACACAAAGGAAGGGTAAAACCAAGATATAGAACTTACGATGCACGCCGTAAAACCTATAATATCTGGGATTCAACCGTTCAGAACAGTCCTGGTAAATCTGGAGCCCGAAAATTTGCAAGTTCAAGCAACCAACAAGCCAAAATCATTGCCGCTGGAGCTGCATTTTTTATTGAAGCTGAGGCCAATAATGAAACAATTTCATTTACCGAAAGCATGAAAACTCCGTTTACTGAAGCTACAACCGCTCAACATGGAGTGCAAGAACTAAACGAAACCCCCTGCAATCATTTATTGGTGAATTTAGCATACCGCAGCGATACCCTTTTCGACTCCGACAATGTTACCATTCAATTTGATATTGAAAACCCCACCGTAACTCACAATGCTACAGAAACAGACGTAGTAGAGTTTTATGCGGGATACCTAGGTATCGGAACGCTATCTCCAGAAGGAACCTGGCTCACCATAGACCGCAGACCTAAAATGGCCGAAATCAATGAAAGTTATACCTTACCGCTTAAAACCGTTTATCCTAAAGATGCCCTAAAACAAATGGTAATGGATTTCAATTATTGTACTGAAGAACAATCCAATTATCAGATTTTATTAATCGACAAAGTAAAGAATACAAGTACCGAAGTAAAGGATCTTATGAGTTATTCTTTTGAGATTTCAAGTTCTGAAGAAAAGCGTGACAATCGTTTTGAACTATTATTTACTGGAATAGAAAAACAAAATTCAACGGAGAATCTATCACATACATCATTAAGCATTTTCCCAAATCCTTCAGATAACGGAGAATTCTTTATCGCCAATCCCCAAAATCATGCTATAAATACCCTACAAATTCTAGATCAAAGCGGTAAAATCGTTCTGGAATCATCGATTGAATCAAAACAAAGTCTTATCCATATGAACATCGAAACCTTAAAGTCGGGTTGGTATATTCTGCGTATAAATAGCCTTACAAACAGTGAAAACCACCCCATAATCATCAAATAACACAAAATAATACACTAAATTTCAGCAAAAAAATTAAAACTATGCACAAAACACTTGTTTAGACAACGCACATTTGTATTTTTGTATAGAATTATAATCATCGAAAAAAATAAAAAGAAATCATATGAAAAACATTCTTCGCACCTTAGCCCTAATAGCTGCCGTAGTTGCAACTAAAACAGTTCTTGCTCAGGGCATTCCTGACGATCCAGACATTGCTGTTCCTGTAGATGGAGGAATCTTTACAGTTGTAGGATCAGCCGTTGCTTATGGCGTTTACCGGTTGAAAAACAAAAACAAGTAAATTACCCAAGTAAAAGTTTATATGTGAGGCCGCTTTAGCGGCCTCTTTTTTTGCACTCCTGTAAGACACAAAGCCGCCTAAGGTTTACCAAATTGTGCAATTAAAGTTTGAGGAATTTCCTTTTAGATAATCCAATAATTCGAGTGTGTAGAACCCCTTAATAAACTGTAAATCAGCTCATCCGGACTTCTATACTCGGATAATACAAAAATTGTATATCTTGCGAAAATGAATCGCAACGCCCTGCATGATACCATCGCAATTGGAGATCCCCTTTGGATTGCCATGAATTTAGGACTCGTATTTGCTGCTCTCATTGTTTTCATTATTAGTAATAAAGCCAGCGAACAACGCCTAACCTATATTGCCTATATAATAGCCTTCATCATAGGGATCAATTTTATTGGGGAACAATTAGAAGCATGGTACCACGGAATTTGGCGCATTGATACCTATTTGCCTTTGCACTTATGTTCGCTTTCTACCTTCCTTTCTGTGTATTTTCTTATTTCCCGAAAACAATGGACATACGAATTTCTTATTTACTGGAGTGCCGGAGCCATTCACGCCTTTATAACCCCTGAAATCACCAATGGACTTACCCCCTATCATTTGGTAGAATTCAGTATTTCCCATGGGGGGATCATCATAGCCGCACTGTATGGAAGTCTAAGAATGGGTTTTAAACCACGTGCGTATTCATGGCTAAAAGTATTTGGGTATACCCAACTGGTTTTACCTATTATAGGCATTATTAACTATTACTTAGATTCGAATTACATGTATATTGCTCAAAAACCAGAAGCTAATAACCCAATGATTATTGGAGAGTGGCCTTGGTATATCATCGGACTCGAATTTGTAGTTCTTTTGCATTTTATCGCCTTCTTTTGGATTCATAGCCGAGTGGCTTCAGTCCGTTGGGAAATGCCCAAAACCGAAAAAGACCCTACACTCGTTTAATTTTTAGATTTAAAAATACGGATGTCATTCTAGTGTCATGACCGTTGGATTGATTAAAATTTCATCGATAAAAATAAAGGCATCTCCATCAAAATCATATCCAGGGTGCCCTTTCGGAAGTTTACCAAAATTCTTTGCCTTCACTTTGATATATCTTGCATCGACTCCCTTTCTCCGTTTTTTATGTCCCATTATTATAGGATAAATCCCTATTGCGTCTCTGGGTACATACTTAAATTCATAATTATTAAAGGGTTTGTATTTAATCCCATCATGGGAATATTCCCATTCCACATTCGTTGGAAGAAAAATCCATGCACGCTCATCTGATAAAAATCGCGCGCCCAAATAATCAATATGCGTTTCTTTATTTAGGTCAATAATCGCTTCAAAGTCTTGTTTTTGATACCCTTGCCAAGAACCCGATCTCCATTCCTCGCTTCCGAAAACGCCGTCTATTAATGCATCATCTCCCCCACCGCTGTACTGTGAATTATAAGCACCTTTTATTTCTAAGACCTTAAAATCATTCATTTGTTCGTGAATATACCTGGCGGTAAAGGGTTTATCCGCCCAATCGTTCTTTTGGAAATAGGCGGCCCAAACCAAAGTACTCCCTTGGAGTCTAATTTGAGTATCGGAATAACACCAAAATCCCAAATGGTGCGCCCCAAAACCAGGAATTCTAGCAGGTTCTAAAATACGTACGTCCTCTGTTGGGGGAATCCATTTCAACACAGAATCTTTCCCCACTTCTTTTTCAAAATTCAATTTGGCAGCTCCAAAATCCAGATTCTCATCCATCAAACGAATCATAACATATACCGGATCTAATACCGATGCCCCTTTAATTTGTACATCATATACCGCTCCCTTTTTTACTTTAGAAGGACTAATTATTTGAGGCAGATATGGCTGAATTTTCCCATTTTGACCCAATTCTGATACCGTTACTTGGTTATCTCCGGAACCAGAAACCACTCCTTCCAATTCATTAATGGGGATCCATTCGAAGTGCACGGCTCGATGTATCATCAAGAAATCCTGAGAAATATCCGCGATAACACCGTTTCTTTTTTGTATTAATTGCGAATAATTTTCTGGAATTTCGATGAATTTCTCTTGATACTTGTTTCGAGCATGCCCCTCTGAAAGCGACCAATACCCCGCATTTCCTATAGGTTGATCTTGTGTCCGTTTAGCCCGGGTAATAGAAATCGGACTTGCATCAGATTGAAAAATCAAGACGCTATCGAACCATGGAACCCCTAAACTCCATTGTCCGCTTCCCGGAGCTACGGGGTAGATTCCCAAAGCAGAAAGCACATGCCATGCGCTCATCTGTCCGCAATCTTCATTTCCAATGTAACCGTCAGGACCGGTAGTGTAAAACTCCTTTTGAATCTTTGAAATCAAGGCCTGAGCCTTCGCAGGCTTGCCTACGGCATTATATAAATAGGCCATGTGGTGACTCGGCTCATTTCCATGGGCATACTGACCAATAAGCCCGGTAATATCGGCTTGCTCCCGTCCTTTGGTTTCACTGGAACCTTGAAACAAACTGTCTAAAGCCCAATCAAAAGATTGATTCCCTCCAAAATATTGAATGAGTGTAGGAAGATCCTGGGGAACGGCAAAACGATATTGCCAGGCATTGGCTTCGGTGTAGTGATTGTTCACTTCATTCAGAAAATAGGGTTCCAAAAACATCCCGTTTTGTCTAGGTCGAAAACTCCTAGTTGCGTTATCCCACAAACCTTTCCAACGTTCACTGCGTGCTTGGTAAGTTGCATACTCCTTTTCAAAGCCCCATTCCTTGGCCAAAGCGGCCACACAAGCATCGTCAAAGGCATATTCCAAGGTTTTCGAAACCGATTCACTCTGATTTAGCACATCGATATATCCCAATTTCAATCCATATAATGTCAACAATTCATTGGCAATGGGAATATGATATTCGTAAGCCAATTCTTTATAATCCGAACTGTGAGTTACCGCTTTCCAAATTCTTTTTTGTTCCTCATCAGAAAAGTAAATACCCTGTTTTATCGCATCTAAGATTACAGGTACACTGTGAAATCCAATCATGCAATTGGTTTCACAACTTCCCAATTCCCAAACGGGCAAGCGTCCGCCATCTTCGTATTGATCTAACATGGTAAGTATAAAATCCCGAGTTCGGTTTTTATCAATCATGGAAAGCAAGGGATGTAACGATCTGTAGGTATCCCAAAGCGAAAAAACATGGTAGGTTTTATGTTCTTTTTTATGAATGGCTTGATCTCTACCCCGATAACTACCATCGACATCTGAAGCCAGAGAAGGATGAATCATGGTATGGTATAAAGCCGTATAAAAAATGGAAAACTGCGAATCCGGAGCGTTATCATCTTGAATTTTAATGCGACTCAATTCAGTCTCCCACGCTAATTTTGCAATATACACAGTGTTTTCAAAAGGAGGTATATTCTGAATGTGGTCTCCGCGTTCGTACCCGAAATCGCCATCAAGCATTTGATTTTGAAGGGTAAACTGTTGGTTTCTAAATGCCCCTTCAGGGGAGGTAAAGCTCAAACTGGTTTGAATCAATAAGGTATCCATGGGCAAATCAAATCCTAAAATCACTTGCGTAGAATCCGAGTTATAGCGCCATTCTTGTATATTTTCGCTGAATCTTGTGCTAAAAAATACCCATTGATTATCGGCCCATTGTTTGCTTTGTCGGTGACCGCGTATGCTACGGGAATCTTCAGAAATCAATTGAGAACTCAAAAGTGCATCCCGGTGTTTCAAATCGATCAAAAGCCATTTTCTTCCGTTTTTTTTGGGAAATACCACTCGCTGGGAACCGGCATAAAGGCTTGCGCTAAGTTCAACCTGTATGCCGCTTTCCGGGAATAGAACCCGGTAATATCCCGCTTCTGCATGTTCTAAATCATGAGAGAATCGCTGTTTATACTTTTCAGGCTCAAACTCTGGATTCAATAAGGGCTGCATGAGAATATCGCCCAAATCAGAAACTCCCGTACCGCTTAAATGGGTATGAGAAAACCCATATATAAATGAATCGTAATAATAATATCCTCCGCAGGCGTCCCAAGAGGCATCATTGCGGGTATCTGGACTCAATTGAACCATTCCGAAAGGCACCACAGCTCCTGGAAACGTATGTCCATGACCGCCGGTACCGATAAACGGATTAACATAAGGAACTCGTTCTAATTTCAGGGGGCGATTTTTACGAAAATTATTCAGGTCAAACTTCCCATTATCCGCTGAAATTTGATGGGGATTACCCATGTAATTTTTGCAAAAAATCGGCAAATTGAATTTTGCATTATTCGCAAAACTTAGCGTTTGAAATCCCATAAAAATCAAAAGGCACAACACTTTGAAACGAAAAGCAAAGTGCTGCAGGACTGGGGAATTTCCCCCGAAAACAAAAGGCCGCAACATAGCAGCAAGTTAACCTGAAATACAGGGAACTCAAATAGGGTACAAAAAAAAGGCCACCCAAGGGCGGCCTAATTCTTAATGGAAACGATTTTTATTTTACCGAAACGCTAATAATTGCTCGGCGATCCAACAAATACGTCTTAGAAAACGCATCTTGATTGGTTACAATATTTATGGCA
This sequence comes from Bacteroidia bacterium, assembly GCA_965655465.1. Lineage (GTDB taxonomy): Bacteria > Bacteroidota > Bacteroidia > NS11-12g > UBA955 > VMCP01. The sequence goes on from CBFHGY010000003.1 coordinate 65,734, forward strand.
CCTTTTACACCTAAAGCTTCAGTAAGGAATTTCTTAACGGCTTCTGCACGACGCACGCGAAGGCGGTCGTTTACCGAAGAAGGTCCTGTTTTATCGGCAGATGCATTGATATTGATGGTGTAGTTATAGGTAGAAGGCGCTTTATCGATACCTGATTTCCAACGGTAAAGTTCCTGCATGGAAGCGGCTGAAAGCATTGCACTTCCGGTATTGAAGAATACCACAGAGGTGTTAGAACGCTCAAACTCTGACTTCGATTCTTTTTCAAGGTTTTCGATGGTTTTCAATTTAGCTTCTAATTTTTCAACCACATCTTGTGCTTTTTTATTGTTGGCATCCAAGGCGGTAACACGCATGTCTACAGCCTGAATTTTGGCTTCAACGGGAGCTAAATCTGCTTTTGGCGGATTTTTAGCTAAAATATCTTTGGTTTGTTCGGCTACGAATCCGGATAATTTGGACTTTTCATAGGCCTCTTGAGAATTGATGCAACTGCTCATAGAGAAGGACCCTATAACAGCTAAAGCGATTGTATTTAATGAAAATATTTTCATAATATGTACGAAATTACGCCACTCGTATGAAGTTTCCCAAATCTTCATCGAACATTTACTTAGAATCGTGGAATGTGCATAGAAAAAGCGACAGTCTGAGGCATTTAATCTAAGTTGTATCTTTGCGGCATGGCCAATATCTATATCCAAGACGTAACCTTGCGCGATGGGCAACACGCAATCAAACACCAATACAGCCTCGAACAAGCGAAATCCATCGCTCGAGCTCTAGATCGCGCTGGTGTTCATGCCATAGAGGTAGCCCATGGCGATGGACTTTCTGGGGGAAGCTTTAATTACGGCTTTGGTGCCCATACCGATTGGGACTGGATAGAGAGTGTGGCTCAAGAATTAAACAACGCCCAATTAACGACCTTATTATTACCCGGAATAGGCAGTATTCATGATTTACAGCGCGCCAAAGATGCTGGAGTTGGTTCGGTCCGTATTGCCACCCATTGCACCGAAGCAGATATTGCCATTCAGCATATCGGTGCTGCACGCAAAATGGGAATGGATGTAGCCGGATTTTTAATGATGGCCCATATGAACGATCCTGAATCCTTATCGGTGCAAGCTAAAATCATGGAAGATGCCGGTGCCCATTGTGTTTATGTTACCGATTCTGCTGGAGCATTGCTCATGAACGATGTTAAAGAACGGGTTCAGGCCTTTAAAAGTGTCTTACGCCCTGAAACTCAAATAGGAATCCACTGTCATCATAACCTATCCTTAGGGGTAGCAAATACTATCGTGGCCTATGAACACGGGGCCACTCGATTAGATGCCTCATTGGCGGGCATGGGTGCAGGGGCTGGAAATGCGCCATTAGAGGTGCTCATTGCCACTTTAAATAAAATGGGCGTAGATTCTGGCTCTGATTTGCATCAATTGATGGATGCTGCCGACGATTTGGTTCGGCCTTTGCAAAGTCGTCCCGTACGGGTAGATCGCGAAACCCTTTCTTTGGGGTATGCAGGTGTATATTCCAGTTTTTTATTGCACGCGGAAAGAGCTTCACAGCGCTACGGAATTGATACGCGCACTATTCTTGAGGAATTGGGTCGACGCAAAATGGTGGGTGGACAAGAGGACATGATTGTGGATGTTGCATTGGACATGAAAATACAACAAGAAAAACGCTAATACGCGAGAAAAATCCCGATAGGTTATAATGGCTTAAAGAGCCTCTGCAACTGCTTTCGCCGCGCTTGTCATGATATCCAAATTTCCTGCATACTCGGGGAGGTAATGTCCGGCACCTTGAACTTGCAAAAATACCGTGGTTTTCAAGCCGTGAACATTACCCAAGCCCTCAATAAAAACGGGATTTTGTTCGGAAATTTCTTCAAACTGCACATCTTGGTGTAATCGGTAACCTGGAACGTATTGTTTCACGGTTTCGACCATCTCTAAGATACTTGCTTCTACAGCCGCTTTATCTGTCAATGCGCTCAAGGTAAAAACCGTATCGCGCATTATTAGCGGAGGTTCAGCGGGATTCAATACGATAATCGCTTTGCCTTTCTTTGCACCTCCTACTTTTTCTATTCCCAATGAAGTTGTTTCGGTAAACTCATCGATATTGGCACGGGTTCCAGGTCCTGCGGATTTAGATGCAATCGAAGCTACAATTTCTCCATAATATACAGGTGTTACCCGATTTACTGCGGCAACAATGGGGATAGTGGCTTGACCTCCACAGGTTACCATATTGACATTAGGAACATCCTGCAGGGAAGCCAAGTTAACGGCTGGAACCATAAAAGGGCCAATTGCGGCAGGGGTTAAATCGATTACCTTCTTACCTGGAAACTGTTGTATTTTATCGTAATTATAGAGGTGTGCTTTGGCTGAGGTAGCATCAAAAACAATTGAAATTTCTGCCCATTCTGGCATTTTTATTAAGCCATCAACCCCTTCATGCGTGGTTGCTACTCCCATTCTTTGAGCTCGCGCCAAGCCGTCGGAAGCTGCATCTATTCCCACCATAACCGACATTTCGAGGGTATCCGAATACCGCAACACTTTAATCATTAAATCTGTTCCAATATTTCCAGACCCAATTATAGCTACCTTCTTTTTCATCTTTATTTAACGTTAAATGATACCGAACCTAATCCTTCAATTTCTGCATTGAAATGATCGCCTTTATCTAGAGGAACCATCGGGCCAAGAGCTCCGGACAAAATTATATCACCCGCTTTAATGATAACGCCTTTTTCTAAGAATGTATTGCAGAGCCATAATACGGCATTCAAAGGATTGCCCATGCACGCTTGAGCGTTGCCTTCTGAAGCAAGTACTTCATTTCGATACAATTTCATGGCTGCATGTTGAAAATCGACTTTTTCTGCTGGCAAACGGGTTTCCCCCAAAACAAAATGAGAAGCTGAAGCATTGTCTGCTACTGTATCCGTAATTCTAATATTCCAATTTTCAACCCTTGAACCTACGATTTCAATTGCCGCACATACATAATCGATTTTCTCTATCAGTTCGTCGCAATTTTTTAAGGGTTCGGTTATAGGCGTATTCAGCACAAAGGCCATTTCAGCTTCCGCTTTGGGTTGTGAAAGTTCTTCAAAATTCAAATACGCATTATCAGCAATTTGTGTATGCGCAAAAAGCACCCCAAAATCGGGTTGTGACACGCCTAATTGCTGCTGTACCGCCGCTGAGGTAAGTCCAATTTTATATCCCACAGGAACCTTTCCATCTTCAATAAAATGTTGTACCAAGCGTTCTTGAACGGCGTATGCCACATCAATATCCGTTTCGCCAATAAGTTCGCGAACTGGGGCAATATAGGCGCCCGTTTCAAACGCTTTTTTAAGATTTTCAAAGGCTTGTTGTACCGCAGAATTCTGAGATTGCATGCTACAAAGGTACACATGCAAACAAGAATATTATACCATTAGAACATATCGCAATGTGTAACTTATTGTACGCTCTCGTCACTTTAAGAAAAAAAATCGTCATTTCCCGTAAAATATAACCGAATTTTGTGTGCATGTCGAGAATCGAGCAAATTGCTGCTGCCCTTCATCACGCACAACGTACACAAACCCCAACTACACAATTCAGCCTCAGCCAATCATTAAGTTTGGAAGACGCCTACGCTATACAACACCAGCTTATCCAACTTAGAATTGCTGAAGGCGAACAATTATTAGGTATTAAAATGGGATTCACTTCTGAGGCTAAAATGGCTCAGATGGGTGTTTCCGAAATGATTATAGGTCAGTTGACCGATGCGATGTACTGCCCCAATGGTGGGAGCATCAAACAAAAGCAATTTATTCATCCTCGGGTAGAACCGGAAATTGCATTTCGCTTATCCCAAGATATTGTTGCTCCAATTGCATTGAACGAGGTACTCGATTATGTAGATGGAGTTTGCGGGGCACTTGAGATCATCGATTCGCGTTTTGAAAACTTTAAATTCTCACTAGAAGATGTTATTGCAGATAATTGTTCTTCTGCTGCCTATGTATTGGGAGATATGCAAGCCCCAAAAGACGTTCTTACCGATTTGGAAATCGACTTATTTATAAATGGGAAACGGGTAGAACAAGGCAATTCAAACGACATATTGGGAAATCCATGGAAATCACTGGTGGCCGCGTCAGAGCTTGCCTCAAAATATAACTTAACCCTAAAAAAAGGCAGCATTGTTTTGGCAGGAGCCGCCACTTCGGCGCATTTTATTCATAAAAATGACGAAATCTCTGCGGAGCTGACCTCCTTTGAATCCGTTTTCTTTAGATCGGCAGAATAAGCAGCGGCGGGTTAATTAAACCCAAATATAACGTCTCAATAACATTGAGGTAATACTAAAGTATGTGTTTTGCATTCGTTAAAAGACAACAAACACATACTCATGAAAAAAATCAATTCTTTTCTATTTGCAGCTACTTTGTTAAGCTCTAGCTTCGTGTTCAACGCTTGTGGCGATGACACCACAGATAACGGAGACAACAATAACAACACGAGCAGCGAGGTTATCATTTCTGAAAACATTAAAGCTAACACCACCTGGACAAAAGATAAAACTTGGATCTTAGGCGGTCGTATCGCTGTTGAAGCAGGTGCAACTTTAACCATTGAAGCTGGAACCGTAATCAAAGGTCAAGCCGGAACTGGAGCCAATGCAACTGCATTGATTATTGCTCGCGGTGCTAAGATTGATGCTCAAGGTACTGCTTCTGCTCCTATCATTTTCACCTCTATTGCGGATGAAATTAAAAGTGGTATGATTGAGTCTCCAAACTTAGCTCCCGACTTTAACGGTCTTTGGGGTGGTTTGATCGTTTTAGGAAATGCTCCTGCTTCCTTAAAAGCGGATGTTCCTGAAACCAATATTGAAGGAGTTCCCGTAACAGACCCTAATGGTTTATATGGAGGTAATGATGCTGCCGATAATTCTGGAGTAATCAAATACGTTTCTATCCGTCACGGTGGTGCGAATATCGGTGAAGGTAACGAAATCAATGGTTTAACCCTTGGTGGTGTTGGCAGTGGAACCGTAATTGAAAATATCGAAGTTATTGCAAACCAAGACGACGGTATCGAATGGTTCGGTGGCACTGTAAACGTTAAAAACGTGATTATCTGGAATGCAGGTGACGATGGTTTAGACACCGACCAAGCTTGGGCAGGTACTTTAGATAACTTCATCGTTGTTTGTGGTGACGAAACCGACCACGCTTTAGAAATCGACGGTCCTGAAGGTGCTGCAAATGCAGGTCACAACCTAATAAACGGTTGGGTTAAAGGACATGCAGTATCTGAATTAGGCGATTTCCGTTCTAATGCTCAAGGAAGTTTCAAGAACATCTACTTCTTCAACTTTGACGCAGGTATGGTTGACGGTCGCGGTGATTTATCTTTAGATGCAAACACTGTTGGCAACTACGGAACTTCATTGACCTTTGATAAATTAGAAATCACAACCGATTCTACGGACCTTTCCAAAATCTTTAAAGGTGGAACGGTAGCCAATGCTACTAAAGTTACTACTCCTACAGTTGGTGCGTCTACTGGAACATTTGCAGGATGGTCATGGGCTGCTAAAGTGGAAGCTTACAAATAATTCTTAACAAAATTTAATCAACGATTAACTAAAATACCCAGTAAAGGTTCAGGTTTCTCCCCTGAACCTTTACTTATAAACACCGCGATCCTATTTACACGCAAAAAATGAACTTAAAAAATATTAAAATAACAACAACCTTAATGCTAATAGGGTTGTTTACTACCGTAAACTCATTTGCCCAAACTTCCGCAGATACTTTAACAACTGTACTTCTAAGAGGGAGAATTATAGATAACAATCAGGCAAAACCTGTGTTTGGGGTAGATATTGAAATCAATGGTCAAATTCAAAGTACGGATATCGATGGAAAATTTGAATTTTCACTCCGTTCAGGAACCTATACGTTAAATGCTGAAGCAGATGGATTTGCATCTTTGATCCTTGAAGATATTTTTGCTAATGAAGCAATAAACAACCTTGGAGACATCCGGATTAGTCCGAAAACAGAAACCATCGGGCAGGTGAACGTGAGTGTGAAACGCATGCAAAACACCGAAGAAGCCCTGTTAACGGCCAAACGTATTGCGCCGAATTTAATCGATGGTATTTCTTCTGCAAGCTTCAAAAGAATGGGCGATGGCGATGCCGCCAGCGCCATGAAACGCGTAACGGGTGTTTCAATTGAAGGAGGTAAATATGTGTATGTTCGAGGTTTGGGAGATCGCTATACCAAAACCACCCTAAATGGGATGGATATCCCCGGCTTAGATCCAGATAGAAACTCCATTCAGATGGATTTATTCCCGACCTCTGTAATAGATAATATCGTTGTAGCTAAAACGTTTACCGCTGATTTACCTGCAGATTTTACAGGTGGAATTATAGATATTGCGACAAAGGATTTCCCATCTAAGCGCAGCTTCAATGTTTCAGCAGGAATTGGCTACAATCCTTCAATGCACCTTCAAAATGATTTTTTGGGATATTCAGGTGGCAAAACAGATTTTCTTGGATTCGATGATGGAACTCGTAAAAACCCCACACAAGGGATGAATAGAATTCCAAGCACCGTAGATGTATTAAGAGGCGGAGCCAATGCACAGGAATATTATAATATTCTGAATGGTTTCGACCCTAATTTGGGAACTACCCAAAAAACAAGTCCTTTGAATTTTGATTTTAGCATTTCCTACGCCAATTCTCATAAAATCAACAAAAAATACACATTGGGATATCAGTCAGCCCTAACGTATAAAAACGAAACTGAATTTTACCGCAATGCTGAATTCAGCCTTTGGGCAAAACCCAATGAAACCAGTCAAAATGAACTGATTCCTTTTGAGCGTCAAATAGGTAATTACGGCACCAATAATGTAATAGTGGCTTATTTGGGCAGCATTGCATTGAAATCTAAGAGCGATAAATTCAACTTGAATCTCATGCATATCCAAAACGGAGAATCTCGTGCCGGTGATTTCTTCTTTCAGAACACGGTACAAGGGGCTAATTGGGATGCAAAACAATACAATTTAGAATACAATCAACGAAGTTTAACCAATCTGTTTTTAACAGGTAAACATATCCGCGACCGCGGTAATTGGATTATCGAATGGAAAATTGCGCCAACTCGCTCTGCCCTTTCGGATCCCGACATCCGTGTTACCCGTATCCGCGTACCCGATTTAACCGTGAGTTCAGAAGCGGGTTTCCCTACACGTATTTGGCGCGAATTAGAAGAGTACAATCTCGCCAATCGCATTGATTTCACTCGAGTTACCCAAGTATTTGGCTTAAAAAGCAACCTGAAATTCGGAGGAGCCTACACCTTTAAATATCGCGATTTTTCGATTGAGTCGTTTCAAATACAAGGTGGAATTGATGGATTTGAAGATCCACAGGTTATCATGAAACCTGAAAATCTTTTCAGCAAAGAAAATCAAGGTGGTTTTTATTATGTGGCCGACTTCGTAGATGGAAATGGATACCGCAAAAACCCGAACTCATTTAACGGTCGAGTTAATTATGCCGCTGCTTACGTTTCTACCGAAACCGAAATCAACAACAAGTTAAAAATTGTTGCGGGATTGCGTACTGAAATGTATACTCAGAATTATTCTGGATTGAATCAATCTGGACAAAATCTTAAGAATGAAAAAGTAATGGAAGATTTCGGGTTGTTTCCAACCCTAAACGGAGTATACCAATTGGGAAAAACAACCAATTTAAGAGCATCGTATGCCCGAACTACTGCCAGACCCTCTTTCAAAGAATTGTCTTTTGCGCAAATTTTAGATCCCATAACAGGTCGCAGTTTCCAAGGCGGATTATTTGGCGAGCAAACTACTATTTTCGAAAATGGCAATCCCGTAAATTTACAGTTATGGGATGGAAAACTCCGATCAACCATCATCAACAATTTCGATATTAGATGGGAAACTTTCCAAAAACAAGGCGATATGATTTCGGTAGGATTGTTCTATAAAGGAATGAAAGATCCTATTGAAATTGTACAATATGTAGCCGATGACAATGCATACCAACCACGCAACGTGGGTAATGCCACTTTATATGGTGCCGAATTTGAAGTGCGTCAAAATTTGGAAATCATTGCCCCAGAATTCAAGCAAATTCATTTCAACGCGAACATAACGTATACGTACTCCCAAATTTCTATTAATGAGGCTGAATTTTTATCTAAGACCTACGGCGCGCGTGAAGGGCAAACCATTTCTCGCAAACGTGAAATGGCTGGACAAGCTCCATATATAATAAACGGTGGATTGTCTTGGCTAAGCAAAGCCAAACGTTTTGAGGCGGGAGCCTATTATAACGTTCAAGGTGCCACTTTGCAATTCGTTGGATATGCAAACCGTGCAGACATCATTTCGGTGCCTTTCCACAGTTTGAATTTTAGTGCGAGCGGCAAATTCGGCTATAAAAATCGCATGAACGTTGGCATACAAGTAAGCAATTTACTTAACGACAAACGGGAATCTATTTTCCGTTCTTACCAAGCACAACAACAGTATTTCCAGCGATTAGCACCTGGAACCGCTGTTTCTGTGAAGTTCTCTTACAGCTTGTAAGAGGATCGCAAAATAGGAGAAAGAGAAAGGCCGCAATTGCGGCCTTTTTCAATGAAACTTAATATTGCCTTTAAACTTGCAGGCGTATTTTTGCAGCAAATATGCCGTTAAAACCCATCATTCGCGATATCAGTTGGCTTGCCTTTAACCAACGCGTGATGCAAGAAGCAAAAGATCCTAAAGTTCATTTATACGATCGACTTCGTTTCTTAGGGATATTCTCCAATAATTTAGATGAATTTTACAGGGTACGAGTTGGCACATTAAACAAGATGCTCGATATCGATAAAGGGAAAACCAAAATCCATTTGGAACAACATCCCGAAAAAATCCTTAAAGAAATTCAAAGAACTACGGTAAAATTACAACGGTCATTCGACATTACGTTTGGGGAAATTATCCGTGATTTAGAGAAAGAACACCGCATTTTTTTCAAAAATGAACGGCAACTTAACCCCGAACAAAAAAAATGGGTACGTACCTATTTTGAAGACAAAGTACGTACGCAAATTGTTCCTTTAATGATCGAAAGCATGCCCTTAGAACCCATGCTCAAAGATCGATCCATTTATTTAGCATGCCTTATGGGGAATTCCCAAAATCCCATGTTGCAACGCTATGCATTGATTCAAATTCCCGAAGAACAAACCCCAAGATTCGTAATACTGCCCGACTCAGGAAGTGAAACACACCTGATTATGCTGGAAGATATTATCCGATATAATCTCAAATATTTGTTTGCACCGTTTGGTTTCGACCGCTTTAAATCGCATATAATAAAAGTTACCCGCGATGCAGAAATGGATATGGATAATGGGTTTCATTCCAATCTGATCCAGGAACTTGAAAAAAGTTTACAACAACGTCGCAAGGGTGAAGCAACCCGTTTCGTATACGATAAACGGATCGACCCGCAACTCTTAGAATATTTAATAAACCGCCTCGATCTTACCGATAAAAGCAATTTAATACCCGGCGGACGTATACATAACTTTAAGGCCTTTATGAACTTTCCAAAGAATGTTTTTAAAGACTTAAAACCCCGCCCACGACCCTTTGTACACCCCTTATTAAAACAGCCCTGTCGCATCATGGACGTTATTGAAAAAAGAGACGTGATGCTGCATTTCCCATACCACTCCTTTGATTCCGTTATAGATCTGTTGCGAGAAGCGGCGATAGACCCCAGTGTTCAAAGTATCCGCCTAACGGTGTACCGACTTGCAAAAGAATCTAAAGTTATCAATGCCTTATTAAATGCCGTTCGCAATGGCAAAAAAGTCAGTGTAATCATGGAACTTAAGGCCCGTTTCGATGAGGAGGCAAATTTATATTGGAAAAAAACACTCGAAGAAGAGGGCATTCACGTATATGTAGGGGTTCCCAAAATGAAGGTTCACGCAAAACTGTGCGTGATCAAAAAACGTGAATTCAACCGTACCATACAATATGGGTTTATTTCAACAGGAAATTTCCATGAAGGCACAGCACAAGTGTATGGCGATCATTTACTCCTTACCACTAAATCCCAAATTATTGCCGATATCAACACCATTTTTGATTGTTTGGAAAGTAAAAATCCGGATCTCGAGAAGATTAATAATTGCAAAGTCTTGATAACCTCTCCATTTAATATGAGAGATCATTTCCTCAATCGCATCGAACAAGAAACAAATGCCTCTGGCAATCAACGTAGAATGATTGTTAAGTTGAATAGTTTAGTCGATCGCACCCTCATTAATGCCTTGTACAAAGCTGCAGAAGCAGGAGTTAAAATCGATCTTATAATTCGAGGAATTTGCACTGCTAACACGCAACAAGAAACGTTCACCAAGAAGATGAACGCTATCAGTATTGTAGATCAATATTTAGAACACGCACGTATTTTCATTTTCTCTCAAGGGGAAGAGCCTCGTATTTACATTTCTTCTGCCGATTGGATGGTAAGAAATCTCGACCATCGGGTGGAAGTGGCCTGTCCTATTTATTCTGAAACCTGTGGTCAAGAATTAAAAGACATTCTCAAAATCCAACTGAAAGAAAATGTAAAAGCTCGAATATTGGATAATAAACAACGCAATGCCTACGTAAAAAGAGGAGAAAAGGATAAACCCTTCCGGTCACAAGTAGAAATTTACAATTACTTGAAAAACAAGAAATACGATTAAGTTTTTGGGGAGAC
>CBFHGY010000004.1:0-54403 GCA_965655465.1 Bacteroidia bacterium
GAGATATTGGATTTATTTGTTGCAATATCTGTTTTGTTCTGATTTATAGCCGTAGCATTTTTAGTGATATCACTTTGGTTTTTGTTCAATTCAGAGCGATGAACCGAAATACTGTCTGAAAGATCGTTTATGTCAGAAGTATTTTTTGTTATATCCGACGTATTTTGACTTATGGAATTTGTGTGTTTTGCAATATCCGTTGCATGGGAGGAAAGGGTATTTTGATTTTGTGAAACGGCATTATTTAATGCATTTATTTCGCTACGAAATTTCACTAAAGTATCTTGGGCTGCCGACAATTCAGTAGTTTTATTTCCCAATGATGCATTAATGCCACTTATTTGACTCTGCAAGGCTAATTCAGCTGCTTCAGCACGCGATTTTTCGGCAGTAATTGCTTGTGAATTATTAGAAATAGCATCACTCCAAGGCTTCAGCGATATTCCACCTGTTACGGCAGTTAATTTAATAGAATCCCCTACTAAATTAAGGTATTGCAATTCATTTGTTGAGTTTGTGTCCTTGTCATTCATCGCAATGCCTGCTGTATGTGCATACATCGCATATGGACTGCTCCATAGCTTTTGTTCGGAAAACAAAGCCTCTCCTTCACCTTGATTTACATATACCTTTACCAACATGGAATCCTTTCCCCATGGAAGACTTGAAAGAGTTAAGCCCACCGGAGAGGTATTACCCATACCTATAACACAGGAGAACATACCACTAATATCCGTTGTTAATTCATGTGCATCGTTGAATACCACAGCCCCGTTTTGAAGTAATTCAAAACGTACACGTATATCCTTATTCGATACTGGAATTTGTTTTAATTTAGCCCCATAAGTAAGGGTTTCCGCTTTTGATAACATGGCTTGATAACCAATTCCCTCCGCAGGAAAAAATTGCGCATCTAATCCTAGGAAACTAAGCAAAGCCAAGATGAATAAATATTGTTTTTTCATGATTTTTAATAGAAAACTACGTTACATCCAAGTCCTAACATTTGATCTGTATAGGTCCCAAATTCAGATTTGTCTAATCGATTCAATAAACCTAGGTTATAGGTTACAAATAGGTCGATTCTAGTATTGAGACCTGTTTCGAATCCGATTCCGCCTTGTATGTTTGCATTTAAATTTGACTTCCAATCTAATTCTCCTGACTGTTCATCATTTAAATAGTACTTCGAATTCACATAAGCTTCGTATCCAATATTTAAAGCAACAAAAGGTCGCAAAGAAAAGTCTGTACCCCTAGTGTAATATTTCAACCCTGCGCCTAAACTCATTGTATTTGCGGAATGCGTCATAAGCTGCGTTTCTCCAAAACTTTGTTCGGTGCCAAAATGCGCAAATTGAAGTTGAATGGGCAATGTTAACTGCGAATTAGACGTAAGTATCTGTTCGTATACCCCCCCAATAGATATATACGATTTTCCTGTAACTTCTTGCTCTACATTATCAGGAGTCGCATACTTAGCATCATAAGAGCCCCATTGAGCACTTACACCAAAAGACTGCGCTTGTGCATTTTGGGAAACACTTAGAATGACCCAAATGCAAAATGCTTTTACTATATTTTTTTTCATAAACGGTTATAAAGGGGATGAAATCTTTGAAAACTTAATGCTTGCTTCGTTGTCATTGCTATCCCGCACAGAAAGTATATATATGCCAGGACTTAAAGATGAAACATCAATTTCTTGAATTGAAAAATCTGCGGCTCCATGCGTTTGATTCATAACGCGTCCATTTAAATCCATTACCCGAATTCCATCAATGTAAGAAGGAAGTTTTGAGGTTGTAGAAATTCTAAGATTTAAGACTTCCTCTACGGGATTCGGAAATACAGAAAGTTCAATTTTAGTTTCAGGTAAAGACAACTCCTGAAAAACAGGCAATAATTGACCTTGATAAAATATTCCTGATTTTGTTTGTTCTGATTTAAAAACCGCGTAAGGCTGTCCAATACTTTGGGTTATTGTTACCCCTTCTGATTGGGACATTTGTAAAAAAGTACTTCCAAAGGTTTGTGATTGTGCACTAACTTTAAGGGTGAAAAAAATTGCGATTAACCAACACCAGAAACGAGACAGAATACTTTTCATAGAGTTCTGCAAAACTGTTACATTTCCTAGACTCCGAAAGACGCATAGTGACAAGTTGTGACAATTAATATTTACATTTTTTACAAATCCATTGTGCTGGAAATCCCAATGATACAGGACTCAAAAACCATTAAAAGGTTATTATACAATATTTTAAACCGAATAAAAATCAAAAATGTGACAATATTGAAAGCATCACATATATCGAACCCAGAAACTATCGACCTTATTATACATTCATTTATTTTAACCCCAAATGCGAATATTTCGGTTTCCCTGCCTATAAATTCAATGGTCCAAAATGACACTTATTGGGTGTCATGTTCCCATTTTAATCTATGGGTCTTAAAGGAAATACACTGCTTTTAAGCATCCATAACCAGGCTAACAAAATAGAAAAAGCTTTAAGTTGTGCCGTTTCCACAATCCAGTATCGAAGCCATTTGGGATAAATATCCGTAGGGCCCAAAACGGCAAAAAGCAGAACCGCAGTAAGTATGAACACGGGTATTCTAGATCGTTCTTCGGTATCCCCCGAGAAAAATAAGACAATGCCCCCCAAGGCAATTACATAGGTAGCAGATTCAGACATGTGATTGAATAACACAACCCATACAAGTAAAGCCGACCCCATTTGTACAATTTTTCGATTAGAATTTGGTGCATTTTGCTTGTAAAAAGCGATCCATATTATCGCGGCCAATTGTAAAAACAATGCCCCTAACAATACGATGTTTTTAGGCAATAACACTCCGAACCAAGCTTGAAACCAGCCCATGAAGCTCAATTTTACATAGGTTCCACTGTCTTGCTGTAAAAGTAATAACCACCACCGATATTCAGATATTAGGTATTCAGAGCGTACCCAAATCAACGGGAGCAATAACAATGTTGTACCATAGGTCAAACCCAAAAGAATGCCCTTAGGAATTAAACGCGGTTTCAATAAAAATAAGAAAAAGAAGAGCCAACCAAAAATTTTGATAAATCCTGAAAATAGAATCAATATCACTACTTGTCCGACTTTCTCACGTTGGAATGCTGAGATTGCCCACAAAAGCAATCCAAGCACCAAGCCATTGCTTTGCGCGTTTAAAAGTGATGTAATACTTTCTGCGAGCAATAATAAAATCAATAGGTTTCTGGTTTTGGCATGTAAGCCGATAATTTGATGAATCGCCCAAAAAGGCAACATCACATTTATTAATGACCAAAGTGCAAGTCCAAATACATTAGGCAAGTAATAAAAAGGTACAAAGGCCAAAGCACAGGTAGGGGAATATTTAAATAAGTCATAGTGAATGGGATCATTGCTTATATAAAGAGGTAATTCGTTAAGCAGATTATACCCGGAAAGTTTAAAAATGAGAAAATTGTTATATGCTGCTACGTCAAAGTTAATATTATTGATATGAACAGGAGGCGCACTTAATAGTTTTGCCGTGATGGCTAATGCGGCTGCGACGTACAGAATCACATTTACACGGGATAACTTCAACTTTGAAAAATAGGCCTTCATAACGCAAAAAAAGGGGCAAAAAGCCCCTTTTTCAAGATAAACATGTTCACATTATTTCATTACACGGACGCCATCGTCGAATTTCACTACAAACGCATCTTTCATGCCTTTGTTTCTTAATCCTTTTTTATAGGTTTCTGCTGCTTCTTCCGTACTAAAGGCTCCTGTGCAATATTTATAATATTTACCCGAACGATACATAAAAATATCCTTCATGCCCATAGCCAGGAATTTATTCTCATTAACCGGTTTCAAGGTCATTTTAAATTGAACGCGGTAAACCACTCCTGGCACCATTTTAGATTCGGTTGAATTTACATTGTTGGCGTTAACCGCAGCTTTGTTGTTTTTTGGAGCTGTTACAGCCACTGTTTCTGCGGTCCTTGAGGTGGTTGAAATCTCCGTTTGGGGATTATCTGCAATGTTCGGAACTAAATCCTTCGGATACTTTTTATAATTAGAAGGTGCTTCAAACTTGTCTGGAATGCCATCCTCGTCGGAATCTGTATCGATATAATCTGCTTTACCATCGTTATCGGTATCTTTAGTTCCTTCAACTTTATCTGGAATTCCATCATTGTCGGAGTCTTCATCACGGTAATTGGGAATGCCATCGCCATCGGTATCTTTAATTCCCTCTACGTCATCTGGAATTCCATCGTTATCGGAATCCTGATCTAAGAAATTCATTACCCCATCGTTATCTGAATCGCGGGTACCTTCTAATTTATCAGAAGTACCGTCACCGTCAGAATCCAAATCTAAGTAGTTCGGATTGCCATCATTATCGGCATCTCCTACCCCTTCAACATCATCGGGAATTCCATCATTGTCAGAGTCGGTATCCATGAAATTCTTTTTTCCGTCGCGATCAAAATCTGAGGAACCTTCCATACGGTCAGGAATTCCATCGTTGTCTGAATCTAAATCAATAAAGTTTGGCAAACCATCTTTATCGGTATCTACACGACCCTCCGTTGCATCAGGTATGCCATCATTGTCAGAATCCGAATCTAAGTAATCTGGGATTCCATCTCCGTCCGCATCTCCAATTTTCATATCCCCTTGCACTAAATCTTCTTGATTGATGACTCCTGAATTTGGATTTTTAGATCTTTTTCCGCCTGCATTATTATCTGCAATAGACCTGTTTTGGTTCGACATATTATCTCCCGAGCCATTCCCATCGTTATTGCTTGCAAGTGCTGCACTATTGTCTGCAATAAACTCTGTACCATCGCAAGGCAACAATCCCGAAATGATATATTCGGTACGGCGATTGAGTGCATGTTCTTGATCGCTACAATTTACCCCATCAAAACATCTGTTAATTAATTTTGATTCCCCAAAACCTTTATAGGTAATTGTTCTAGAAGAAACCCCTTTATTTATTAGATAGTCGTAAACAGATTTTGCACGTGCTGTAGAAAGTGCTTGATTAATTTCATTACTTCCTCTGGAATCGGTGTGTGAACCCAATTGCACCCGTAGACCCGGATTATCCTTAAGTACAATTGCAACACGATCCAATTCTTCTTTACTTTGGCGCGTTAATTGGTAGCTGTTTACTTCGTAATAAATCGGTTTTACTTCGAATAAAACTCCTAAATCTTCTCCTATTTTATACTTCTGCAAACCTAAACGCAGCTTTCTTTTGCCATCAGGAGTTACAAAATAATTGCTTACTGCGCCATATTTGTATCCGCAAGGATGTGCTGAGAGCTGTACTTTTGCATCCTTAGGAATGTCAGCATAGCTTGAATTTCCAGTTGAATCCAATTCGCCTTTAATAGCCAAATTATCATCTTCCAAATTATCCAATGCAAAGGTGGCACCTGGAATAATTTGCCCAGTTTCTTCATCAAAAATTTCTACAATTAATTCGTCCTGAGTAGGAGCTTTTTGCACAGAGTCTATATTAAGAATCTTAAAATAATAAAGGTCATCATTTATAGATTTAGCTTCACGATTGGACGCAAAAACACCAGAACCCTCAAATACCACGGGTGCGATATCATCGCTATTGCTGTTTAGGGGTTTTCCCACGTTAAGAATCATATTTGAATTTCTATCAATGGTATAAATGTCTAAACCACCGAAACCCAAATGTCCCTCAGAAGAAAAATAGAAATCGCCGGTTGCGCTAAAACGAGGAAAATTATCGCGTAACATCGTATTTACTTGGGGGCCCATATTTACTGGTTCTCCTACTTTTACGCCATCGGGTCCATTAGCAATGATAGGAGCTTCATATAAATCTGATTTCCCATAACCACCTGGCATATCAGAAACAAAAACCACCTTGCTGCCATCGGGTGCAATTACCAAATCAGCGATGTTAAATTTGTCGTTATTCAACTGAAATGGGATTTCTTTCCATTTCTTTCCAACTTTTTTAAGGGCAAAAACCTGCAATAATTGTTCTTTGTTTGCATTGGGCTTAGTGGCATTGCGGGTAATGTATATCAATCCGTTTGCCTCGTCATAATGAGAAACATATTGGTGGCTTCTGGATCGGTTAAAATCCACTTCCTTGGCAGCGCCAAGAGTACTGTCGTTAAATTTGGCTTTAACGATAACATTATAAGGTGCATTGTGAGCTGCAGAACGGATTTTCCATAAGCCTGTTTCTTTTTTTGTTTGGTTAAAAAAGGCATTACCGTCAGGGGTGGTGATTAAACCATAATCTGCTTTGGAACTGCTTTGGGGGATTTTTTTAACGGAATAGTTATCCGAGAAATTAAACTCCGCCCAATAGTCTTCGCGTTTGTCTTTGTTTTCTTGATAAAAATCAGGTGTTAACTCATCAAAAAGGGGCACACCTGCATAGAAATTATCCTTTAAAAACAATATCAAGGAGTCCGAAAGTCCATACATTTCCATTTTCCTTGCGGATAGTGCAAAATATAAAAGATCTAGAGGGCTTACCTCGTTAGGGTATTTATCCGCGAGTTCGAAATAGGCATCAAAAGCCTTATCGGTAATTTCCATGCGGCTATAGGCATAGGCTAATATTTTTTGATTGGGATAATCGCGTTTTTTAGCAATGGTTTTTTCATCATTTTTACGCACAATTTCCTCATATTTCTCCTGTTTAAGGAGATTTAACATATTCGTTTGTGCGCTGGAAATACCGATCCAACAAAACGTAAAAGTTAACAGGATACCTCTTTTCAAAACATTCATGTTCTTGCTTTTCATTACTAATTAGAAATAACGTGGGGTGATTACACGACGGTTTGCTACATAAGGGATGGCATATTGAATACCAAATTCATGAGAACCGTTTACATAGTTGTTAATTGGGGCCAATCTATGGTCGTAAGAATAAACCAATGTAAAATTAGGGGTTACTTGGGCCATTGCCATAATACCTGCTTCACCCCCTGAGCGGTAAAAAGCTCCAATTGAATAGTCATCCAAATAGATGGCATGCACGTTTAAATCCACTTGAATTGGCGCACCGGTTGCGATTTTTATTTGGGTAGTGGGTTTGATTTTTAGATCGCTGTTTACCTCATGAACATATCCCGCGAAAGCATAATATTGCGTACTGGTAGCATAGCTGATATCTACATTGTTAACCGGATTATCACCTACAAACACCATACGCGGTGCTGAAACTCCTGCAAAGAATTTTTCGGAATAGAGATAAACCCCAAAACCTGCCATTGGAGCTAAAATATTCAAATCGTTATTACGAAAAGCAACGTCTACATCCACGTCTCTATTTAACTGAGACAAGTTTATATTATAATTGAACAAACCACCCCGAAGACCTACTGCCAAGCGAAGATCTTTGGTAATTTGTTTATTCCAGGCTAAGGAGAGTGCGATTTGCGTTTCACGCATGGGGCTTGCCGTTTGAAACTTACCTAAACTCCCTGTTTGAAGATTCAAACCTCCCCCGAAATCTCCTACTATAGGGCTATGCACACCTAAATTGTAGTATCTAGGCGCTCCGGGCAAGTTCAACCATTGCATGCGCGCCAAACTATTGGCAACTAAAGTTTGCTTAGAACCCGCATACGCTGGATTTAGTGCCAAGGCATTATAGTCGTAATGCGAATACATTTGCTCTTGTTGCGCGTGCACTTCTGACGTAGCAGTAATGCCCGCGATGGCAAACAAAAGGCTGTATATTTTAAAATTTTTCATACTTCTTTTTAATTTGAAATTAACGCTTAATGTAAATGTTACCTGTAATATCTTCACGGTTCTGGCCGTTTGGTTTAAATACATAGTAATACAAGCCTTCTGTTAAGTCACTTCCCAAGCCAGGCATACTCGACTTGTTACTTCCATCCCAGTTGTTTTTGTATCCGTTTCCAGAATCAAAAATCACTTGACCATTACGGTTAAAAACAATCAACTGGGCTTTGGTATACACTTTCAATCCTTGAATAACCAAGAATTCATTTACGCCATCACCGTTAGGCGAGAATGCTTCTGGAATTCGGAATTGAGCATCCTTATAATCAGGGATTCCATTTCCATCAGAATCGCCTTGACCTTCATCTGCATCTAGAACATCGTCGTTATCTGAATCGGTATCTCTGAAATCAGCAATACCATCTCCATCGGTATCTAATGGATTCGTACCATCGGAACCTGCCTCGATTGCATCTAAAATGCCATCTCCATCAGAATCTAGATCGCGGAAATCTTCTGTTCCATCGTTATCAGTATCTACTGGGTTATTAGGATCTGCACCCGCTTCAATTGTATCTGGAATGCTATCGCCGTCTGAATCTAAATCTCGGAAATCGTCTTTTCCGTCGCCATCTGTATCCACTGGATTGGTAGGATCTGTGCCTGCTTCTACTTCATCAGGAATGGTATCCCCATCTGAATCTAGATCGCGGAAATCCTCTTTACCGTCGCCATCCGTATCTACCGGATTGGCAGGATCAGTGCCAGCTTCATACGTATCTGAGATGCCATCATCATCAGAATCGGTATCCCTGAAATCTTCATTTCCATCATTATCTGTATCAACAGGATTTGTTGGATCTGAACCTGCTTCATACGTATCTGAAATTCCATCATCATCAGAATCGGTATCTCTGTAATCTGCCTTACCGTCATTGTCCGAATCGGTTGAACCCTCTACAGAATCGGGTATTTGATCGTTGTCTGAATCTGTTTCACGGAAATCCATATTGGTGTCCGCATCTGAATCTGCAGGTTTTAAATCTCCATTATCTCCAAAACCACTGGTTGCACCATCTGCCTCGTCCATGATGCCATCAGAATCCGCATCGGTTACATCGTCTAAGATTCCATCTGCATTGGCATCTGTATGACCTTGCAAACTCTCTAACAGGTCGAATAGACCATCTTCGTCGGAGTCAAGATCTAAGTAATCTGGAATACCGTCGTTATCGGTATCAACAGCAGCTGTTAAAACGGCAGTTAAATCGTCGTTTATACCATCCCCGTCTGCATCGGTTGAACCGTTTTCAATGACATCATTTATGCCGTCGTTATCCGAATCGAGATCACGGAAATCTGAAATTCCATCGCCATCCGAATCCAACAGAGCGTGTTTTCCGTTATTTTCTGTTTTATCGGCTAAACCGTCATTATCCGAATCTGTATCGAGATAATCTAAAGTGCCATCGGCATCAGTATCGAAGTTTTTCTCAATATAATCTGGAATACTATCGTTATCTGAATCCAATAGATCAACATAAATAAACTGTGTTTTTGTGGTGATATTCCCTTGTTTGTCTCTCACACTCACGGTGATTATCGGCATTCCCACATCACCTACATAGAAGGTATCCTGACTTACCCATGTTGAATCCACATTGCAGTTATCGGTTGCGGAAACAATAATATCATTTAGGTCTAAAACGGCTGTACCTGAAGTGTCGATTCCAATATTTGTGCTTTTGGTTACTAATATTGGTTTAATGGTATCGATTACATTCACATTGAAAGTAGTTTCAGATACATTATCAAACTTGTCGGTTACTCGGAAAGTAATCTGTTTTACAGGGCCGTCTGAACAGATAAGGGTATCGCCTATTATTTCTCTCTTTTTGATGCCACAATTATCATAAGTACCCCCGTCAATATCATCTGGGGTGATGGTATCACGACCGGTTGTACTGAGATAGAAATCTGGTAACGTTGGTTTTATTACAATTACGGGCTTAACGGTATCCAAAACAGTAACGAGCGTGCTGTCCTTTGAAATATAGCCACTACCGTCTTTTCCGATTAAGAATACTTTAAACTCCTTAGTTACATCGTCGCAGTCAAAACTTGTTTTTCCATTAAGATAAACATCCAAAGGTATACAAGAGGTATTATCGGTACTTCCTAAGTCAATATCAGCAGTTCCAATCGTTTTTATTGGATTTACTGCAGGTCCTAAATAAACCGTATCGCGCACTTTTGCGATCATAATTGGGGCTAAGGTATCTCGTACATGGACTTCAATAGAATCTATTGTTTTATTCTTTGAGGCATCCATAAACGTTATATATACCATGATACTGTCCGTAGAAATATCTGCACAGCTAAACGTTTGTTGGGAGTAAATTGTATCCGTTATTTCGCAATTATCAAATGCTGAAATCAAGTAATCCGAATCGTGTAATGTATAGGTACCATCTGGACCTAAATAGACAACAATCGAATCTTTAACCACCACATCAAATGGTGCCAATGTATCCAACAAGGTTACAAGGGCCGTATCATGAGTAACATTACCGCTGGCGTCTTCTACAAAAACCAAAACTTCAAATACACCAGTATCTCCGCATGTGAAGAAGGTATCAGACGTATAAATTTTTGTTATACCACAATTGTCATTGCCTGAATTATAAAGTAAAGCGGGTAAAATCGTATCGCGACCATTAGAATCGAGGTATCGGGTAATGTTATTAACTATTGGGGTATCGGGGGCAAGGGTATCTAGTACTTGAATTTCAATGTTTTTGGATACGAAATTTCCTGAGGCATCCTTAACCGTTACTGTATAGGTTGCTGAACCTAAATCTGCGCAGGTAAATACGGTTTGCATGGTGGTATCTACAACTCCACAATTATCGTAGGTATATTTAACGATTTCTTTTTTGGGAAGTAATGCTTGTCCGCTTGCGTCTAAGTACAAAATAGTATCGGTTCGAATTTTTAAAGAATCAGGAGCTCGGCTATCGATAATATTAAAGGTAACTTCTTTGTAACGCTTGTTGCCGTTTTTATCTTCGGCATAAACCCCTATGGTTTTAGATCCTTTATCACCACAAGTAAAGAACAGGGTATCGGATGTCGCAGAAGCAAAATAGAAGGTATCTACTCCACAAGCGTCGTATGTAGAAAGTACCACGTCATCTATGATTAGGGTATCTACTCCCAGAGAATCCAAAACTCGGGTTGGTACGGTTTTAAGTTTAAGATCGGGGGCGAAAGTATCGTGTACGGCTATTTTTGCCGTTACTGTTCTAGAGTTGCCACTAAAGTCTTCAATCCTATAGGCAACATCAATGGTGTCACCATCATGAGTACAAGAAAAAGCCACTTGACCTAGATAGGTTTTTGATGCATCAATTCCACATGCGTCAAACGATGCACTATCAACCATGGAGCTGGTTAATGTTCCTGAGCCGAAACTGTCTAAATACAAATCTACTACTGCATAAATCAAGTTCGCGGGAGCAGTTGTGTCTTTTACGGTTATAACAGGGGTTTCAGTGCTATCGGTATTCCCTGTAGGATCGATAGCGTGAAACTTTACCGAATGGGTATTTGCAATATCCGCACAATTAAAGGTACTGTCACTGATTGCATACTTAATAGGTGCACAATCATCGGTTGTACCATCGTTCAAATCCGCTGCATGAACAGTAACCGTTCCTGTTGCGGAGTCTAAAAATACGGTAAGGTCTTTGGCTATGGCGATTGGTGGATCAACGTCGGTGTGTTGGATTGAAAAAACTACAGTATCCGGGCAGGCGTTAATATCCTGAACGTAGGCTGTATCATTTGAAATATCCAATAATCCGCTGTAATTGTTTGTTGAAGAATAATTGCCACCTATTGATTTAACCCAATATTTTTTACTTCCTGTGCCACCTGTAGCAGAGAAAGTAACAGAACCCTGTCCATTGCAAATAGAGTTAGTAACTGATGCACTTAATATAACTTGATCTGGTTCTATAACCGTAACCGTTGATTTAAACTTACACCCATCCTTGTCTGTAACGGTAAAGATATGATCTCCTCCAACAGCATTGGCATAAATTGAATCAGCAAGCGTTGGGTTTGTATCCCAAGAAAAATTGTAGGGATAAGTAGTCCCTGTAACTAACATTACTATCAAACTTGTTAGTGAATCTTTACACTTATTATTCAAATTTGAAGCATTCCCATCATATATTACAGAAACCGCAGCCGGCTGGTTTATTATAATACCCGATAATGTTGTATCAATGGTTGGTATGGAAACGTGTTTTTTTACATTCACACTATAATTGTTAGCCGCCGCCACATTATTAAATGTGTGCGAGCCTGTCGTTGCTGATACAGTGGTAGTAAACGTTTGAATAATTTGGTTTGCCGAATCCAACTCAATGGTAAAGGTCGTGCTAACCGAATGGCTAAAACTCACCGAAATACTTCCCGTGGCGGTGCCATAACAATCAGCAGGAGTAGTTCCAGTAATCGACGCCGTTGGCTGGGCTATCGATTGTTGCGCTCCAAAGAGCAGAAGCAGCAGCAACAAACTGCTCGCTTTTTCACGTATTAATTTTCTCATATTCATTCTGACTTACAAATTGTGCTAGGGTAGGTTTCTGGTTTCTAAATGGCAAGCTTTTAGGCTGTTCTGAAATTAAAAAACACATTTCAAAGCATGCTAATTGCTGCAATTCTATATCTACAATTGTACTTTTAGTGATAACGAAGTTACAACGCATTTGAATGAATTCGGATAACATGGCTATTATGTGTCTGTAATTGTATACACACAAACCTTGGCTATCCCCCAAAACAACGCCGTTTTTCATACCGCTCTTTTTTGCAATTTTTACAAATTACCAAAGTCAAATTGCACAAAAACCAAGCCAATACCATACTTTTACTTTGAAAAAGCTCAACAAAAGGATAGTTTTACCTATCTATGACAGAAAAAACCCTAAACACAGATTCCTGAGATCGTTGGTTCAAATCAAATTCCTCGTTTTATTACGTCAGTATAAAGACTGCCCATAACCATGCAATCGCTAAAACTAAAAACAAACTTATTAAATTTACCGCGTCGTTGGTAACTCCAGCAACGCCTCTAACACGGTCTGCTGCTACTCCTATGTCGCTAAGATTTCCCTGGCGTTCAAATTTTTCCTGCACCGAATCGCCCAGCAAACTATCAATTAGACTTCCCAAGAGACCCGAAAGCGCAATAAAACCGGTTGTTTCCCATTGTATTTCATAATGCACATAGGAGTATGCCGCCATAATTAAACCACCCAAGAATGCTCCTAAAAGTCCAAACCCCGTAACGCCTCCCGAAAGTCCAATAGGAACCTGTTTCCACGTTAAAATACTTCTTGGATTATTGCCCCAGCGGATACCTAATTCACTGCTCAGTGTATCGCCCAGAGCCGCGGCCATAACCACAAATACAAAAAAGTTCATGTCGCTAGGACCCATAATATGTGCGTTCAATCCCCATACATTTAATAATGCCAATATTCCTATAATACCGCCGTTGGCGGCCACTTGCCAGCGATCGCGGGCTTTGCCCTGTTTGTGGTCGGATTTTTGAGTTGTATTTAATTTTGAGGCTACGCTTCCCAAAACAAAAAAGATCACAAGTGGAATAATGTCTATCCCCGCCAATAAAACCAAAATAGCCAATAAAATCGCCGCGAAAAGACCATCCATCGACAGCCATTTTTTCCAAACCACCCAAATGGCAATGCACATAATGGGCAGAATAAAGGCGCTACCAGCCCATATTAAAAAGGATAATTGTTTAAGCTTTATTAAAATAAAAAAGCACCATAAAGGTACGCTGATATTATCGGCCCCATTCCCGCTTAAAAGTTCGACCATTGCCGTGCTAAGAGCCAGAATAAACAAGGTAAGCAATGAATTAAACAAAGATGCACCGTCGTTTTTTAAATGCAATTGATTCCAGAAAACCACCATTAAAAAGGTCCATGCCGTTAATACAAATACCCCATAACCAATCCAAGTTTTACCGTTAATGGTTTGATTCGAATAACCCCAAAATGTTTTCAATCGTATGAATCGACCCGCAATAGCCGACAATCCATCGGATACCGCGAGTATGCCAAAAGATATCGCGATATTGTGCTTCTGCTCAGGAAAACATAGCAACAAAAGCCACAATACCCAAGGAAAATAAGCAATGCCCCAACTTTTACGACCGTCGATTTGAAAAAATCCACCTAAAACTGCAAGCGTTAATAAGGTTGCCGCACTAAAAATCAGCCACACGAAGAGGGTCAAAAAAGATTCTTCCGTTATATAAGTAGCATGCGCAACAGCTCCAATGGCACCAATATGTAATAATTTACGAGCAAAAAATCGGGTATTTTCAAAGGCACGATCTAACCAAGTTGATAGCAACACCAGTATAATTATGCCAATTATATGAAGGGTATATGGAAAATCCATTCAAGCAAAGTTGCGTATATTCACCGAAATTTATGGATACCCTATGAAAAAGCTGCTTGTTTTTTGGCGTTTTACCCGGCCGCATACCATTATTGGCAGCAGCATTAGTATATTTTGTTTGTTTGCATTTTCGGCACTCACCCTAAAATCCATGGGGGCTCAAACCGCTGTGAATGGCGTAACTTCCTATGCATTCACCATTAGCGATATTTATTTATTTGCAAGCACCTTAATCGCCGCACTCGCTTGCAACGTATTCATCACGGGTTTAAACCAAATAACGGATGTCGAAATTGATCGCATCAACAAGCCACATTTGCCCTTGGCTTCGGGGGAAATTTCCTCTGCAGAAGCTAAAAAATGGGTGGTTTTGGCTTTGGTAACGGCGTTGTCCGTTTCCTTTTATCTTTCCAATTTCTTTGGTGTATTAATCTCCTTTATTTGCTTTTTAGGTTGGTCGTATTCAGCGCCTCCAATTCGCTTTAAACGCTACCATATTTGGGCTGCTTCTGCGATTGCCTTAGTGCGGGGACCCTTAGTGAATGTTGGAATTGCGCTTCATTTTCTCACGAAAATCGCTCACAATACGTATTTCTCCGATTTGGGAGTGGCTGACACTTTACTAATACCGCCGCGCTACTTCGCTGTTGGCGTTTGGATGATTCCTTTAACATTATTCATAAGTGCCTTCAGTTTGGGAATCGCTTGGTTTAAGGATTTGCCAGATACAACAGGCGATTCCCAACACGAAGTTGGAACTTTGGCCGTTAAAAAAGGACGTTCATGGGCCTTTGCCTTAGGAGTTGCTATTGTTAGTTTGGCCTATATGTTTTTGATTTTTTGGGGAATTTATTTTCACTGGGGAATCCCTTACGTGTTCTACCATATCTTAGCATTAACCGTTTTTGCTATTTGGGTCTATCGCACCGATCTAAAAGACACCCCGTCATTAAAGCGTTTTTATAAACTTTACTGGATCTTGTTTTTCTTGGAGTATTTTTCATTCTTCCTGCTCCTCTTTCGGTAGTTGTTTATCAACATTAATAGGTTAATGTGGTCGGTAAGGTATAACTTTGCCTAATTTTTGGAAACATGCCAAAGGACACAAGCATAAAACACGTACTTATCATTGGCAGCGGTCCGATTGTAATCGGCCAAGCTTGCGAATTCGACTATTCTGGCTCTCAAGCAGCTCGCAGTTTAAGAGAAGAAGGCATCACGGTTTCGCTGATTAACAGCAACCCGGCAACCATCATGACCGATAAAATCAATGCGGATCATGTGTATTTATGGCCATTAACCGCACAAAGTATTGAGAAGATATTAAATGAGCACCCAGATATCGATGCGGTATTGCCTACGATGGGCGGACAAACTGCTTTGAATTTGGCCAAAGAAGTGGATGAATTAGGTATCTTCGACCGGTATAACGTCCGTATAATAGGCGTAAATATTGAAGCCATCGATAAGATGGAAGACCGCGAGAAATTCAGACAATTGATGGTTGAATTGGGTGTTGGTGTGGCTCCGAGTCAGGTAGCAAATAGTTATTTAGAGGGCAAAGAGATTGCGCAACGCATAGGATTTCCTTTGGTTATAAGGCCGAGTTATACTTTAGGTGGAACGGGGGGCGCTTTTGTACATAAAAAAGAAGATTTTGATAAGCTTTTAATCCGCGGATTGGAAGCCAGTCCGGTTCATGAGGTATTGGTTGAAAAAGCGGTATTAGGTTGGAAGGAATACGAATTGGAGTTATTACGCGATAGTAAAGACGACATAGCCGTAATCTGTACCATCGAAAATTTCGACCCTATGGGCGTGCATACTGGCGATAGCATCACAGTTGCTCCTGCAATGACTCTTAGTGATACTACTTTTCAGCGCATGCGTGACATGGCCTTTAAAATGATGCGTTCCATGGGTAATTTTTCTGGGGGCTGTAACGTACAGTTTTCCGTAAATCCCGAAGATGAAGAAATCATTGCGATTGAGATAAACCCTCGTGTTAGCAGAAGTTCGGCATTGGCATCTAAGGCAACGGGTTATCCCATTGCTAAAATTGCAGCCAAATTGGCCATCGGGTATTATTTAGATGAATTGAAAAATCCGGTTACTCAGACTACGAGTGCGTTTTTCGAGCCTGCAATAGATTATGTAATCGTAAAAATTCCCCGTTGGAACTTCGACAAATTTCACGGATCCAATAAAGAACTTGGTCTTCAAATGAAGAGTGTGGGTGAGGTTATGGCAATTGGAAGAAGTTTCCAAGAGGCTTTACAAAAAGCCTGTCAAAGTTTAGAAATTGGTCGGCATGGTTTAGGAGCGGACGGTAAAGGGAACCGCAATTTAGAAGAATTGGTGCATGGCATGGAACATCCAAGTTGGAACCGCTTGTTCTATATTCACGATGCAATATCTTTAGGAGTGCCGATTACGTCAATTCAAAAACTTACGGGCATAGATCGTTGGTTTCTCGAACAAATACACGATGTGGTAAAAACGGAAAATGATATCCGCCGCTATCGTGTAGATAATATCCCAGAAAAATTATTGAAAATCGCAAAAGAAAAAGGCTTTTCCGATATTCAATTGGCTTGGTTAATGGGTGGAGACACCACGGAGGAGGAAGTTTATAACAAGCGTCGTGAATTGGGAATCAAACGTGTTTACAAAATGGTAGATACTTGCAGCGCGGAATTCCCATCTCCTACCAATTATTACTATTCAACGTTTGAAGAACAAAGCGAAAGCGTATCCTCCGAAAAGAAAAAAATTATTGTATTAGGAAGTGGACCAAACCGCATCGGTCAAGGAATAGAATTCGATTATAGCTGTGTGCATGGTATCCTTGCCGCTCGAGAATCGGGTTATGAAGCTATTATGCTGAATTGCAATCCTGAAACCGTAAGTACCGACTTCGACATGGCCGATAAATTGTATTTTGAACCGGTTTATTGGGAACATTTGTGGGAGCTTATAGAACATGAAAAGCCCGAAGGTATTGTTGTTCAATTGGGAGGACAAACCGCTTTGAAATTGGCAGAAAAACTTCATGAAAAAGGCATTAAAATAATCGGTACGGAATATAATGATATGGATATTGCCGAAGACCGCGGTCGATTTAGCGATTTATTGGCAGAGTTAGGAATTCCATATCCCAAATATGGAGTAGCTTTAAATGCAGACGAAGCCATAAAAATTGCAAATGAAGTAGGTTATCCCGTGCTGGTTCGTCCTAGTTATGTATTGGGTGGTCAAGGTATGGTGATTGTAATCAACGACGAAGAGTTGGAGACCGCTGTGGTGAAACTCTTAGGGGATTTACCCGGGAATCGCGTGTTGATTGACCATTTCTTAGATCGTGCCGAGGAGGCTGAAAGCGATTGTATTTGCGATGGTTCCGATGTGCACGTAATTGGTATCATGGAACACATTGAACCAGCGGGAATTCACAGTGGGGATAGCAGTGCTGTATTACCTCCTTTCAGTATAAGCGAAAATGCGAAGGCAAAAATCGAAGAACACACCAAGAAAATTGCATTAGCCCTTAATGTTAAAGGGTTACTGAATATTCAATTTGCCATAAAAAATGACGAAGTATATGTAATCGAGGCAAATCCAAGAGCCTCGCGTACGGTTCCTTTTATATGTAAGGCTTACGACGTTCCGTATGTAAATTACGCAATGAAGGTAATGCTCGGTGTGAATAAGGTTAGCGATTTTGTGATTCCTGAAAGACCTTCAGGCTGGGCTATCAAACAACCTGTTTTCAGTTTTGATAAATTCCCGAACGTAAATCGCGAATTAGGGCCCGAAATGAAAAGCACCGGAGAATCTATCCTCTTTATCAAAGATTTGAAAGATCCAGAATTCCGAGAGCTGGTGAAACAAAAAAGCATGTATTTAAGCCGTTAATCTAACATTAGTGGCAGTTAAACGACAAAGGCAGTACTCAAAAGGTACTGCCTTTAAACTTTTATATCAATCCTGCGTCTAAACATTAAACACCTATGAAAAATCTATTATTAATGAGTGCGTTTGCACTTGCCGGAATGGCAGGGGCACAACACGAGGAGATGGACGCTCGCAAAGCTAAATTGAGCCCAGAAGAACAGGCGACCCGCCTAACTGAAAAAATGACAAAACAGCTGGATTTAACCCCAGAACAAGTCGCACAAATCAAACCACAAAATCTGGCATTTGCCCAACAGCAAGCTGCAAGCCGAGAGCAAATACGCGTTTTACGTGAACAACAAAAAGCAGAAATGGAGGCACATCGTAAAAACATTCATGCCATTTTAACTCCTGAACAACAGAAAAAGGCAGATAAAATGATGGAAAAACGGAAGCACAAGCGAAAGGAACGCATGGAAAAGCGCCGAAAAATGGATTGATCTATTTCATTTTTATCAATTCTTCCTGTGAACAAAGACATAAAAAAGGGGCTTTAAAAGCCCCCTTTTTTATGTGTATTGCATCTACTGTTCTGTGTTTAACTCTCTGGCGTATTTCTTTCACCTCCCTGATTCGGGGGAGTGCCGTTGCCATCGCGTTGATTATTATTTCGATTGCGATTCCTATTATTATTGGGTCTGCGACGTTCTGGGTTATTCGGACCCCTCTCGGTTGAATTGGATGCGTTTGGATTGGCCTCATTCCCAGTTTGCGCAGATTTATCGCCAATAGGCTTGAAACCATCTAATTTGGGTCCACCTTCCCGGTTATTAGGTCTAGGACGATTATTGTTTCGATCCCTATTGTTGTTTCGATTTCTATTTTCAGCCCCTTTGTTTTCAGGTCCCCGGGTTTCGGAATTCCTGTTTTCAATATTTTTAGGTCTATCGGTTTGGGTTCTCGGCTCTCGAGTCGCATTTTCATTACGAGGTCCCCTCTGATCTCGTCTATCGCGGTTATTATTGTTTCTGCGTTTATTTCGATCTTTATTGCTTCTGTTATTATTGCCGCGATTTCGATCTAAATCCTTAAACTCATTATCTTTTAATAGTTCAGAGTTATCGATAAAGTCGCTTTGCTCGTCTTCAATTACTTTTTCAAGCACAGCAACTGCAGCAGCCATATCGGTTAATGGAGGGGCTTGTTCGCCATTTTTATTTTTCTCCATTAACTCATTAACGGTATCAACATGAAGGGGAATCCAATCTTGATTGTCTTCGTATGCGAACCACATTAATCTTTTTAAGATATCCGTTTTACGAGCATAGGCAACTCCAGTGGTGGTATCTATTTTGACGATTTTTGCCTTCGGGAAGGTTTCAATTGCTTCAAGATACGTATCAAGTTCATAGTTCAAACAACATTTCAGACGGCCACACTGTCCGGCCAATTTTTCCATATTAATAGAAAGGTTTTGGGTACGCGCAGCACCCGTAGAAACTTGTTTGTAATCGGTAAGCCAAGAAGAGCAACACAATTCACGGCCGCAAACCCCGATACCACCTAATCGGGAAGCTTCTTCACGATAACTGATATGCCTCATTTCAATTTTTACTCTGGAATTCTCCGCATATTTTTTAATCAATTCACGGAAGTCTACACGGGTTTCTGCGGTATAGAAGAAAATTACTTTTCTTCCATCTCCTTGAAGCTCAATATCTGAAATTTTCATGCTCAAATTCAAGCCAAACGCAATGGTTCTGGCTTTTTCAAGCATTTCGTCTTCTTTGGCTTTGGCCTCATTGTGCCGTTCCATATCGCGATCTGTCGCGATACGTTGAATGCTGCGCATTTCCGGGTCGTCTTCTCGAACGCGGTATTTTTTAAGTTGAAGTCGCACGATTTCGCCTGTTGCGCTAACGGTTCCAACGTCAAATCCGACGGAACTTTC
This sequence comes from Bacteroidia bacterium, assembly GCA_965655465.1. Classification (GTDB taxonomy): domain Bacteria; phylum Bacteroidota; class Bacteroidia; order NS11-12g; family UBA955; genus VMCP01. The sequence goes on from CBFHGY010000004.1 coordinate 20,131, forward strand.
CACAACCACATAATCGCCGGTAAATAAATCTATTTGCTGACTGTTTCGGAAGAATTCTTTTCTACTTCCTTTAAAACGCACTTCTACAATATCAAACGGTTTTTGCCCATCTGGCAAATCCATATCTTTAAACCAATCGTAAACATTTAGTGCGTTACAGCCATCCGTGCCACAGGTACCATTGCTTTTGCACCCTGCGGGCGAGCAACTGCCTCCTGATTTGGTTCCACATGATGAACAACCCATAATTTTTCTTTATTATTTTGGTAACTCAACAAAATTACGGGAATGCAAGGAGCTTTTGACTACCCTATTTGCTTTTCCTTAAACACCCAAAGCTTTTGTCCGATAAAGTTTACGACCATTCCCACAATTGTTGCAAAGATTACTGCAAATAGTTTATCAACTTTAACCGCAAAAATGGACGTTTTCAAGGCTTCTTGGGGGTAATCGAGGTTTAAAACCAGTTCTGCATTGGGTAAAATATGCAAGAAAAACTCATTGGATAACACATTCATGGTTCCACTTAAAACATATAATGCAATGTATTTTGCCAAACGTTGGTTGTCTCGGTCTTTTTGCCCCCAAGTCCAGGCTTTGTTCAGTTGATAATTCAGAACCGTAGCTAGAACAATAGCGGTACTTTTGGCTATATAAGTGGGAATAAATTGCGACAATGCATAATAAATGCTTAAATCCAAGAAGAAGGATAGGCCACCAACGATTCCAAATTTGGTTAAAGCGATATAGGTCTTACTAGAAATCAAAATAGATTAGGATTGAGTCAGGTAACTGCCGTCAAAGGTAATATCTAAACCCATTTTGATTGCTATATTTTCTGCTTGGTGCCCAAATGGAAGACCCCAAATCATGGGTTTTTTGTAAAAATTACAAATATCGGATATGATTTCTTTTGCATTTTTTCCAAAAGGGATGTCATGGTCTTTCATATCGGTCATAGTGCCTACTAAAATAGCTTTCGCATTTTCTAAAGAACCTGAAAGGTGCAGTGCTTGCATCATGCGGTCTATATGGTATAGGTATTCATCCAGATCTTCCAAAAACAATACAAATGGCTGTTTGGGGAATTTATAACCGCTTGCTAACATGGAAAAAACCATACTTAAATTGCCTCCCCAAAGGGGTAAGTCAGCCCATTTGGTTTCTTTAATTGGTAGCGTTGCGGCAACTAATTTAGCCTCAGGTATAAGTTCAAGATCTAGCTTTAATGACTGCCCCATCAACCGTTGAGCCAAATGGATTTTGCTGTTATGAGAACAGGCACTCACGTTTGAAAATTGCATAGCCATAGGACCGTGCATACTGGCAATTCCTTGACTTTGAAGGTGCAGGTGTAAGGCGGTTATATCTGAAAAACCGACCCACCATTTAGGTTTGGAAGTAAAATCGACCCCTTTCAATTGCGGTAAAAGCTGCATGGTTCCATAGCCCCCACGGGCCATAAAAACGGCTTTAACCTGCGGGTGGTTCAAGGCCCAAAGGATGTCGTTTATTCGTTCTGTTGGGCTTCCCCCAAATTGATTTTGACGTTGGTGAATATTGGGACTCAAAATTAAGTTCCACCCTTGTGCATTTACCCAATCTTGAAAAGAGGCCAACTGGTCAAAATCCATAAAGCGGGCGGGCGCAATTAGGGCAACAGCATCACCCTCTTTCAAATAGGGCGGAATGATCACGGTTTTGAAACGGGAATAAGCAAGGTGCTATTGGTTACTACGGAGGTCATTTCCCCGGTGCGGGTATCAGACGGGTACTCAATAAAAGGCGGTTCTAATTTATATCCTTGAGACTTTAGATTTTCAGATACTTTCGTCCATAGAGGCGCACTTTCGCCTAGGGCAGCCATGGTTTTTGCCTTATGAAAACGGCCGGATTTTAGGTTAATAAAGCCAAATTGATTGTTTTTGATGGGCTTGTTGATAGGGATTCCCACTATAATGTTTTGTTCTTTACCGGATTCTGGAATTTGCTCGTAAATAGCCATGATGGGACCGGTCATTATGCGCGCACTGTCGGCGATAAGGGTATTGAGTTCGGCTGCTGTTCCAATAATCAATGTTTTAAGTGTTTCCGGCTTAACGGAATTGTACAATTTACAAATTACATGCATGTCTGGGCGCTTCGTGGGTGTTATCACAAAATCGCTTTCGGAGGAAACAAACCCTTCAATCGATTGCACTTTGGTATTGGCCGTGTCGGATGTTTCTGCTTGAGAGCCGTTATTCTGACAAGCGGAAAACCACAAAGAACCTATCACAGTGGTAAGGTATAAAAAAGACTTGCGCATATTTTTCCGCTAAGTTAATTCCTTGGGAGATTAAATCCGTATTTTTGTATCGTGAAATTCTTAGCTGAAATTGAAATTTTGCCTAAAAAAGGGCTTTTAGATCCTCAGGGAAAAGCGGTTACTCAAAGCATGCCTCGTATTGGTATTGAAAACATTTCTGAGGTACGTGTAGGTAGATTTATCACCTTAGATATCGAGGCAAACGACGCTGCTGAAGCTGAGGCCACAGCACATACCGCTGCTAAAAAGCTCTTAGCAAATTTGATTATGGAAGACTATTCTGTTCGCATTTCCGCTGCATGATAATCTATAACGTAACCTGCAATATGCAAACCAAACTTGCCGAAGAATGGTTGCAATGGATGAAGTTAGAGCACTTGCCAGAGGTAATGCAAACAGGATGTTTTATTGAGTATAAGATATTAAAGTTGCTTAATAATGATTCCGATGACGACGGCGTTAATTATGCCATCCAATATACCTGCGAAAACGCAGAAACCTTAGAAAGATACCGCAGAGATTTTGGTCCCGCCTTGATGGAAAAAACCTTCAAAAAGTACGGAAATACGGTCTTGGCGTATCGCTCTGTATTGGAGATCGTAGAATAATATGCACGCGCGAGACCTTTATATTGAGGAAATAATAGCGCAACTAGATTCTTATACTTTTGTGGATGCTCGTAGCGAAAAAGAATTCGCTAAAGGGCATATTCCAGGTGCCATAAATGTTCCACTCCTAGATAATGAGGCACGCATAGAAATTGGCACTTTGTATAAAAAACAAGGTCGAAGCGCTGCTGTGCGTAAAGGTTTGGAATTGGTAGGACCTATCATGCCAGAACTTTTCGATCGTTACCAAGAACTTTTTCTCTTGGGGAAGCCCCTGGTTTTTTATTGTTGGCGTGGTGGTTTGCGCAGTTTAATTTCTGCTACCCTTTTCCAATGGTCAGGACACCCGGTTCAACGGATACATGGAGGGTATAAAAGTTACCGCAATTGGGTTTTATCGCGATTAGAACTTCCCTATAACATTCAAATACTTGGAGGTGCTACCGGTTCTGGTAAAACAGAGATATTATATCTTTTGGCACAAAACGGCCAACAAATACTAGATTTAGAAGGAATTGCCCATCATAAAGGGAGTGCTTTTGGCGCTTTAGGACAAGAACCCCAACCCAGCACCGAAGCTTTCGAAAATGAAATTGCCTTAAAGCTTAATACTTTAGATATTGAACAACCCATTTGGATTGAAAATGAAAGTCGCTTGATTGGAAATTGTTTTCTCCCCGAAACATTTTGGCAAAACATGCAAAAAGCCCCAATTTTAGAGATATCGGTTCCGCTTGCTATCCGCGTGGAGCGCTTGCTTAAGGAATACGGTCATTTTAATGTTGATCTTTTAGCTGAAAAAACTGAGATTCTCAGAAAAAAGCTGGGTGGACAGCACGCCACTTTTGCCATAGAAATGTTAAAAGAAGGGAATATGAAAGCGTGGATGGAAACCGTTTTGGTGTATTACGATAAAACATATGGGTACGGATCTGAGAAAAACGCCTATCGTATTTCCCGTATTGACTTTGATTGGTCACAAATTAAAACTTCTATTGATACCTTAATTAAACATATATGAATTTAGAACATAAAATTGCCGTAGTAACCGGCGCAAACAAAGGAATCGGGTACCATTGCGTACAACAATTATTAGCCGAAGGCGCTATTGTTTATGGGTTATGTCGCAGCGGTTGCAGTACTACTCACGAAAATTACACGTGCTTGCAAGCGGATGTGCAAGATTTTAGCCAATTAGAAACTGCCTTCACCACTATTTTGAGCAAACACGGTCAGGTAGATATTTTAATCAATAATGCAGGTTTGGGATATTTTGGATTGTGCGAAGAATTGCCATTAGAACAATGGCACCAGATGTTTAACACCAATGTTACCGGCTTATTTTACGCAACGCGTTTGGCGCTTCCCTCAATGAAAAAAAGTGGAGAGGCTCACATCATCAATATTGCTTCGATTGCAGGCTTAGAGGGATACCAACAAGTATCGGGATATTGTGCAACAAAGTTTGCGGTTCGCGGATTTAGCGATGCGTTATACAAGGAAGTTAGAGATTTTGGGGTTAAAGTTACTTGTGTTTATCCAGGTTCTGTTAAAACCGATTTTTTCCGTCATTCAGAAAACATTAATGCTCATGACAACATGCTCATGCCCGAGGATGTTGCAGCACAAATACTTTATTGTTTAAAATCCCCAAAGAACTTTCACAACGTGAATTTAGAAATTAGACCTCTAAAACCAAGAGGTTAAATAAAATACTCGTATTTTTGTATCACCATTAACTAATACCCTATTAAGAAATGAAAGTAGCTATTAACGGATTCGGTCGTATCGGTCGCCATGCATTTAAATTTTTATTGCAAAAGCCCGGTGTTGAGATTGTTGCAATCAACGATTTAACGAAAAATGCCACCTTGGCACATTTGTTAAAGTACGACTCAGTGCACGGTCGTTTCCCTGGCACTGTTAGTCACGATGACGATCATTTGATCATCAATGGCAAAGCAATTCGTGTTTATGCAGAAAGAGATCCTAAAGCCCTTCCTTGGGGAGATTTGGGTGTTGATGTTGTTCTTGAAAGTACCGGAATTTTCACTTCAGATGAAAAAGCGGGAATGCATTTAGAAGCTGGAGCAAAGAAAGTTGTTATTTCTGCGCCTGCAACAGGAAACCTAAAAACGATTGTTTTAGGAGTTAATGATGAAATCCTAGATGGAACAGAAACGGTATTAAGCAATGCTTCTTGTACCACGAACTGTTTGGCACCAATGGTTAAAGTATTAGATGAAAACTTCGGTATCGAAGAAGGGTTTATGACTACCATTCACGCCTACACTGCAGACCAAAACTTGCAAGATGCTCCACATTCTGACTTACGTCGTGCTCGTGCAGCTGCTTATAGCATCGTACCTACTAGCACGGGTGCTGCTAAAGCCGTTGGTTTGGTTCTACCCCATTTAGCTGGAAAACTTAATGGGAATGCCATGCGCGTTCCAATTCCAGATGGTTCGGTAACCGATTTCACCGTTAACTTAAAGAAGCCCGCTACCGTAGCGGAAATTAACGCCGCTATGAAAGCCGCTGCTGATAGCAGCTTGAAAGGCATCATGGAATATACTGAAGACGAAATCGTGAGCATCGACATCGTGGGAAATCCACACAGCTGTATTTTCGATTCAAAACTTACTCAAGTTATCGGCAATACCGCTAAAGTGGTTGGTTGGTACGACAACGAAACCGGTTATAGCTCTCGCGTAGCCGATCTAATTGTGAAAATTGGTTAAGTTATAATAGAATGAGTCCAAGTAAAAGGGAGGCGTGATGCCTCCCTTTTTATTTTGACCCTTTTTTAAATTGTTAATCCACACCGCATGGTTTCAATTGATACGCTTTTAAGATTGGTTTTTGCAATGCCGGTACCCATTGGGGATATAAGCGTTATAATACCACTTTTAAAGTGCCGTTCACGAAAACACGCACCCAAAGTTCATCCGCTCGCATTTGATAATCGGTAATTTTCAAATCCTTCACATCTCCTTTGAGGGTAATACCGTAATCGTATGTAGCATTTAAAGCTTGTTTCATTTGTGTTTTCGCTTCGATTAGTTGTGGATTGATATCCATATTCATCGCTTTTTGCATTTCACTCCGAATTTTATCGCTCAACAGCCATTTTGCCGATTTCAATAACACATTCTTGGTTTTCAAATCAAATTGTAGATCATCTACACGAATGTGATTGTTTGTGCTATCGTAAACGGGCAGACCCGTTAAAAAAAGCGTTCCTTTTTTAGAACCTATAAAGTCAACCTCAACTCCCAAACGGTCCTCTACGGCAAACAATCGGAGTCCACTTACGATGATAAATTGTTTTCCTGATTCAAATTTCTGACCGTCTAGAAAGCCCATAATTTGCTTTGCTAGGGTGTCGTAACGCATTCGGATGTCGGTGTATATATCAAAGCCTCCAGACTTCTTATAGGGGGTTAAATTAGGCAGGTTTTGCACTTTGCGTGTTTGTACTTCAGAAACCACCTCTGGTCGGGCTTTAATTCCCACAGAAGCCTTTAAAAGGTTCTTATTAAAGGTCAAGGCGCTCATGGATAGTTCTTGAGGGTTTAAGTATAAAAATCCCATTCCATTGAGTGAAATTCCTTCTTGCATCGCCTTATAGGATGGAGCAATAAGGGCCCGTAGGTCTATTTTTGCTACTTCTGCATCTACCAATTTCATGGCATCTCCCAAATAGGGTTTTGCCCGATTTAAAATCATATTGGTAACATCAATGCCAAAAGCCACTTTTATAGGGTCAATTGCCTTGAGCTCCGTAATTTTAGATTGGGTTTTAATTTTATAACTCGGCAATATTTCTATGGTACTTTCCATGCCAACCCGTGCTTTTTTCATAGGCTCTCCATAACCCATACTTATTCCCACTGTTGGCACACTACAAGAACTTCCTAAACATAGCGCGCAATATTCTCCTTTAACAGCATAAGACAAGTCTAATGCGAGCCCTATTTTGTTTCCTCCCTTACCCGAAACTTCCAAAGCGCCGCGATCCATTTTATATTGATATCGGAGTCCTTCACATGGAGATTCACCGCCTTGAAAACTCTTATCTATTTGTGATTCCGCCATTTTTAGGTACGGATTCAAATCTATTTCTAAGGGAAGGTCAATGGTTGACACAATCTTAGGTATCGCTTTCTGCGCCAATAACATATTGCTTTTATCTGGCGGTTCGGGTTTAATACTGCCACAAGCATTGAAAAGCAAAGAGAGGACACCTGCTGCGGATATGAATAAAGGGGTTTTCATTATTTTACAATAATACGAATTGGGGTAATTCCTTCTGAATTTTCTATTCTTAGGATATAGGTTCCTTGAGCTAAGCTGGAACTCCATTTGACAAAAAAGCCTTCGTTTTTAACTTCTAAGTCAGTCGCATGTACTTTTCCGAGCATATCTAACATCGTTACTTTTTCAATTTTGGGCAATCCTAAGATCCTTAAATACCCTAGTTCACTGGGGTTTGGAAAGACCTCGATGCTCCTGATAAGTTCAGATTTTCGGTTCATTTCTACCTTAATTGGAAATCTAAAGGTATCGTTAAACGCATTTTCATCGAAGTTGTTTTCCGCAAAGCAGGTTAATTGATATACCCCCTCTTCTTCAAAGTAAAGCACTTGGGTTGCTTGAACAGATTGGGTGTCATTCGGTTTTAAGCGGGGGTAAGGCATACTTTCGGTATACCACGACTGTCCGTTTTTATCTACTTGTAATACAAGCACCCCAGGAGAAACGGCAGAATCTCTTCCCGAATTGGTAATTTTTATATGGGGGTATAATTTAACACCTGTTTGATATACAGCGGCTATAGAGGGCGAATCGATTTGCAATATATTCAGGTCTCTCTTCGACCGGACGGTGTAGTATCTTGTGATTGTATCATTAGACCTGTCTTCATCATCGGGATGTTCCAACCATACTCGGAATTGTCCAGACCCTGCATTATTAAATTGAAGATTCACCGGGAACTCAAATACTCTTTCTGCATTTGAATTCATATTGAAGGTATCCGAGGATTGATACAGCAAGGCTTTTTCAAAGGTCCAAGAACTCTTTAATATCATCCCAGCCATTGAATCTAGACCTTGGTTTCTAAATCGAACCCAAGAACTTTCAACACGATCTTTGATATAAAAAACCTGATCCTCTTCGGGTTTTGACAATGAATCCAAAAGTACATCTTTGGCAATTTGCACCTGAATGGTTTTTCTCAGTGTGTCATTAATTGCATTGGCATCCTGTGGGTGTTTTACAATTACCATAACCTCATACGTGCCCGTAAAAAGTCTCTTGAATGGTTTTGTAAAACTCAAGACTCGTTTTTGATCGGGCATTACATTCGATTGAATGGTTTCCTCAAACCAAATAGTCTGATTTCGTGTAATCGTTGCCGTTATCTCAGCCTGGAGCGAAGAGCTGTCATACCCGGAATTCCCTACTCCTACACTCCACAGTTGTCCATCGGGATCGGTTGATATGGTACTGGGAAGATGAATTGTATCAAGGAAATAATCGCAAGAACGACCCACATAAAACGGAGCGTTTAAGACATTATTCTCCGGATAGAGGTCTATGCTATCGGCCAAAAAGAATCTTGACAGATAGGAGCCTTTTTGGGTGGGTTTGAATTTCTTATTAAAGGTAAACGTTTGTCCGGAACGCCCATTTACATCCTTTCTCAAACTATCCTGATACAGCAAGACACCCAACTTATCGTATACTTCAAAGATCATTTTTACTTGATCGGCACGAAGCACTCCTTCATTAAATAAACGGCCTTTGATGTCTATATTTTGGTTTGGTTCATAAATGATATTGCTATCAGGAGTAATTATGGCCTCACAAGCCACGTCGATGGTTTTATAAATAAATGCGTTAAATATTTCAGTATCATTAGGCGTGTATTCATCATCTTTAAGTGCCGTGTATACGAGCCATTTCAAACGGCCTGTATCGTTACAAGGAAAGGTGGACCATACTAAAATTTGTGAACCTTGTGGACCTAAGTTCAGGTTCTGCTTTTCGCTCGAAATTTTAAGGTTATTCAACCAAATTTCCGAAACCACATCAAAGTTTCCGGTATTGGCGAAAGCAATATTCATAATAGTGGTAATAGGTTGTAAGGTATCCTTACGAGCAATGAAGGTAGAACTGCCGGAAGGATAGGCAGATCTTATAGTTACATCTCTTGCAGATCCAACAATGAATGTTCTTACAAAGGTATCATTGTCTATAACCTGGTCACGGTAATGGGACACTATCAGGGTTAATGTATGTTTGCCATATTCCCAAGGCGCAAAGGTTTTAGGAAAGTTGTATTTTCTGTTAGATCCCGTACTTAAGGTATCGAAAATTGATTCATCATAATGCAATACGTTAGGACCTTTAATCAGACATCTGACCCTGAAACTATCATCAAAGTCGTTTACCCCCATATTGCCAATCAAAGCACTAGGTGCAAATGTATCTTTTGCATGTACATTAAACGTGTCTTTAGGCAAGCTAACATCTAAGGCAATGAGATCATAATCCGCTTGTAAACGAGGTTCAATAATAAATTTATATGGTGCTCCGGGGTGAAAATCTACCCAATTGGTATCGCCTAAAGGAACTGCATAAAAGAAAGTTTTAGGTCGCACGGGCTGTTCCATTTGATAACCGAAAGCCACATTGTTCAAATCTAATTGCCTCACTCCCACATAAAAGGAGCCGTTTACGCGCACTTGTTTGGGCAAATCATATATATAGGTTCCTCCTTTAGTAATCAGAGAATCGCTATCCCATATAAGTTTTCCAGGCATTGCACGTGCAGAATCGTGTTCCCAAATACCCAATTTGAACAATCTACCCCCTCCGCTGAATGCGACGCTTATTTGGTTTAGATTCTTAGGTTTATTGCTATTAAAACGCGCTACAAAATCTCCCTGAGAACCGTTAAATCCGATACCCCCACCTGCAGGAGACTGGGTAATATCTCTGTAACTGTATATATTCTCATTTGCCCATCTTACTGAAAATTTAAGGTTATTACTGGTGTTATTATCGGAACTCTCTACAAATACGGTATCGGTTCCTTTATTGCTAGGACTTAAAGACGGGACGTTAACAATTTGTTCTTGACCTTCTTTCAAATTCACATAAAAACTATCCTTCTGTTTATTTACACCCTTGGTAAAGGTATAACATTTATACGACAGTAAATCCTGCCTACCTACATTACGCAATAAAACCTTTACGCTATCCGGATTTCCAAGAGGCACGGGTATTTTACCCAGCGTATATACTTTACGAATATCTAAATCTTGATCTTCTTTGGGAAAACTAAAGCGAATGGTTGGGTGGTACTCCGTTACGTTTCTAAGGGAATCATCGGCAGTAACGCCCAAGGAATAGCGCACTTGAGGACTGTAATAGGCGTTCACCGTTGAGCTTCCCTCAAAATAAAATCGAATACTTCCCGGAATCGTATCAAATTGCTCATAAAATACAAAAACGGACAAATTATTGCCCTTCATTGTGTCAAAAACAAAGGGTTTGTCGAAGGGGATTTTATAAAATCGATCATCGGGACCAATATGTGTTTGCGGGTGGTTGTAATACACTTCTGTGGCAGATTGGGTAGCGGCATTAAACGAAAGGGGGGTACTTCCCCAATCCGCGGTTTGCACATTTCCAAGCCAAATTTTCAAGGAGCAACTGCCATTAAAACTCGCACCATCGCTGCGCATAAACGATAAAGAGGTTAAACTATCGCCATGCTGCATGTTTCCCAGAACACTTTGAGGAAAAATATAGGCATATTTTGATTGATAATCGTCGAGGGTATTGCGCTGAATCAAGGGTCCCGCTATAGTTCCCAAAAAAGCACCATCACCAATTTGAACAAATTGCGATTGTGCTATAGAGGAAAGTATAAAAAATAATGAAAGAAAAACCGTCCGGATACTCATATAAACAAAAGTACCCAAATTTCGCACGTATATACGTAATTTGCATCTAAAGTGAAAAAAGCTGACATTATTCATCAAATAAGACAGAAAAATAGCTTTCTGTGCACCGGTTTAGATACGGAGATGGGGAAACTTCCCGGCCATTTGCCCAAAGACGAGACGGGATTTTTACGTTTTAATAGAGAAATTATCGAATCCACCGCGCCATATTCCATTTCCTACAAGATAAACACCGCTTTTTACGAGCAATATGGGTCACAAGGTTGGCAGTGGATGGAGGAAACCCTCTCCTATTTGCCTGGGGAAACCTTAAAGATAGCAGATGCCAAGCGAGGCGACATAGGCAATACCAGCACGATGTATGCACGGGCTTTCTTTGAGCGCATGCAGTTCGATGCCATTACTGTTTCCCCTTACATGGGCGAAGATAGCTTACGCCCTTTCTTAGAATTTAAAGATAAATTTATCATTTGTTTGGCCTTAACCAGCAATCCCGGTCACCACGACTTTCAATTGCAGCGCAATGAATCTGGAAAAGCCCTTTACGAAACGGTTTTAGAGCGGGTATCAAAGTGGGGAAATCCCGATAATTTGATGTTTGTGGCTGGTGGTACCCACAATGAGATCCTCAAACAATTGCGAATGCTCGTTCCTGAACACTTTTTATTGGTACCTGGAATTGGTGCACAAGGGGGTAGCTTGGAAGAAGTCGTTAATCATGCATCCAACCCAGATTTGGGCTTAATTGTAAACAGCAGTCGGGGAATAATCTATGCGGGTTCTGGCGAAGACTATGCCGAGAAAGCTGGTCAAGCGGCACAATTATTAGCCTCTGAAATGCACGGATACGTTAGTAAGAGTTTCGTGTAAGCGCAACACTTGTTTAATAACACTTTGCTCGTTGTCGTTATCAATTTGGTAATCCACTTTATCTCGCAGTTCTTCTTGGTCCATTTGCATCTTAATGATATTCAAGATTTCCTGCCGAGATCGGTGATCGCGTTCTATAACGCGTGAAATTCGGGTTTCTAGAGGAGCAAAAACACCAATAACTTTATCTACCGTTTTATCGGCACCACTTTCAAATAAAATAGCGGCTTCTTTCAGTACATAAGGCGCTTTTTGCTGCTTAGACCAATCGTAAAATCGCTGAAACACCCTTGGGTGTACTAACTTGTTGAGTGTATCGCGCTCTTGATGATTTTTAAGTATTTCGCGTAGGTATTCTCGGTTGATTTCTCCGCTATCGAGATATGTTTGAACCCCAAAGGCAGCTATAAGATCTGCCTTTAGGATTAAATCAGAATTATAAAGATTTTTTACTTCTAAATCGGCCTCAAAAACGGGAATGCCTAATTGCTTAAAGATCTGACAAACCCATGATTTACCCGTTCCAATGCCACCAGTTACGCCAACTTTAAGCATATATAAAGGTTATTAAGCCTCCTTTTTAGGGGCTGGGTAGGCTAATTGGGTATTTTCCATACTTACACCATTCGCCTCTATCTTCATTTTACCATCTTCTAATTGTAAAATCATGAATTTCTCCGTCATACTTTCAATTTTACCGTGTATTCCCCCGGTAGTAACTACATAATCTCCCTTTTTCAATTCTGAAATGAAGGTTTTCGTCTTCTTTTGACGGCGCATTTGAGGCCAAACCATAAAAAAGAAAAACACGGCCATGATTAACATGAGCACAATAGGATTCATACCTCCGGGAGCCGGAGCTGCTTGTAACAATGTAGTTATAGTTTGTAGATTCATTTTAATGATTATTGTGTTCTGAGTCTGTAGCTAAAATATTGGCTTTGAAAATAAGCAATACGGTTGGTGTAGTAGCATTTTCAAATTGCACATCGATATTTTTCTCTACCAGTGGGTTATCTATTCCTCCTTTACCCTTAGAGTCGAATGTCGCAACGACTTTGCCCTCTCCTCCTGGTGGAATAACCTCTTCGGTCCACTCAGGACTGGTGCAACCGCAAGAAGCCGATACGCGGGCAATTGTTAAGGGACCTTCCCCGATATTCTTAAAACGAAAAGTGTGTTGAACAACATCTCCATCTTTAATATTTCCAAACTCAAAAACGCTATCGACGAATTGCGCGGTACCTTTGGGTTTTTGAGATTCGGGAGATTCAGGATTAAAAGACTCGATATCGCTAGGGGTAATTTCTTTATTACTTGGGGTACAAGCCACCCAAGCAACACTTAAAATCATATAGAAAAATGAGCGTAAGGTCATAATACAAAAGTATTGTTTTTACTTTAAACCTCTGCCGGTTTTCTGGATTTCTCCTCGATTTTCTAGATCAATTCGCAGCTTATCCATAATCCCATTTACAAATTTGGAACTATTCGGGGTACTGTAGTTTTTGGTAATCTCTAAATACTCGTTTATAGTAACCCTAACTGGAATTTCAGGACAATACAAAAATTCGGTAAGGGTGAGTTTAAGTATTAACAAATCCATAATAGCGATACGCGAAGGATCCCAATTTTGGGTAACCTCTGAAATTAGCGTTTCGTAACGTTCGGAATTGGCAATGGTATCTTTTAACATTTGAGAGGCCCAATAAGCTTCTTCGTCGCTGGGTTTTACTCCTGCTTTGATGTTTAAATTGTCTAAACTTTTGGAGAGTTCTAGGGTTTTTGCCACATCTCTAATGGTATACGGAGCATCATCAAACCAAACGGGATAAATTTCCTCTATGGCATTATTAAAACCTTCATGTGTTTCTAAAAAAGCATAATAGGTGTTTTCTAAAAACTCTTTTTGTTGGTCTGCATTCGGAGAGAAAAAGATGCTATAATCTTTTGCAAAGTCGTATCCTTTTAAATCGTTATACCATTGTTCAAAATGGTTTTCCGCCTCCGACCATTTAAAGCCATAATACCCTGCATGAAGGGTTTGATTATGAACTTGGTCTAATAATTTAGTGCCATTTAATAGGGAAAACTGATCGATTTTTTCTTTACTGGGATAATATTTTCCCTTTTCAAAATCCTGCTTTGCCAAAGCGTATTCGCGCAATTGGTACGGAAAGTCTAAAAGAAATAAATAACATTCATGAACCAAGGAAAGTCTTTCAAAAAGCTCTTGAGAAAATTGAGCGATGGGCACTTCTTTACTCTGATTCCAAGAATAGAGTGTTTGAAGGGTTTTAATGCGTACGAGTCGGCGTGAAATCATCAGAACGTTGTGTCTGCAAAGATAGTGTTTTTTCTTTGTTAATAGGTCTGCATATTTATCCGTTTATATACGGATAATAGACGAATAGAAGGCTTTGATGCTTAGATATTTGAGGCATGAAAATAGAAACAAACATCCACCAGAACATCCAATTATTTGCTCAAGAGCTGGGCGTTTCAGCAAGTAAAGACGCACTTTCAGAAAAAGTACGGGGCGAAATTATCGCCGCTGCCATTGCGATTGCCCGCAGTAAGGAACCGGAAAAAGAAAAAAAGTTGCACACCATTTACGATATAGAACGCACCTTTATAAGATGCTCCAAACTCCTAGCGTCGCTTTGGACAGCCCGCAAGCATGGAGAAATTACTGAAACCGTTTTTTTAAACTTAGAAATCCAAATTAACGACCAACTAAAACGCTTATTGCGTGCGAGTCAAGAATTGAAAATCTTTAATTAGTCGTAAATAAACCGAACGGTTTTTTTGATGTCTCCAGAGGCATTTTTTAGAACCCCTATATAGTGCCCGCTCGCATGTTTGCGCATATCAAAAACCGTCTCATTTTGGTTTATTTCCTGTTCATCTATAACCAATTGACCTATACTGTTGTAGACAGAGAATCTAACCCCATGATCTAATACCTCTTTTGTGAGCTCCACTACCAAGGTTTTATTGTCTGATCTTGGAAAAATGAGAACTTTATCGTAGATAATTGTGTCAAAAATTCGGCTTTTAACTTCTACTTCAGCGGAAGAAATAATCTCCTTCCGATACGTTTTTATTACATTGTACATGACCTCTGATTGTCCATTGGTAAACATGTTCTGACATTCATGTGTTGAATAATCCATGTAGTTTTCAACCATATCGGGGAAATCATTGGCTTCTGTACAGGTATTTCTGTTTTTTTCACAGGTGAAATTAGAACCCGTTCCTTGCAAAGGAGTGTCGTCTATATAGTCATCAAGCAAACATCTGTTTGCCATAAATTGATCGTCTGCCCATATGTGTCTAAGTCCAAAGTAGTGACCGAATTCATGGGTTGCCACACGACCTTTATTAGATGCCTGCAGTACGGAAGTTGTTGCTCTGCGGTTATTTCGGCCTATACACTTATAATGGATAACCACACCTTGTTCCGGATCTGCTACAAACACATTCGATTGCCAAAAGGGATGTCCATACGGAGGATAGGCAAATCCTAAAACTTGATCTTGACCATTAACGGTCATATCGCACACCCAAACATTGATGTATTTTCTAGGATCCCAAGCATCTACTCCACCGCGACTGCTATATTTCATGTTGTTATTTACCCCTTGGGTGGTGCCCCAACTGGTAACGGTAGTGGGCACTTTATTGATTCCATTGGTTGGATTTCCATTGGGATCTTTATCTGCAAGAACGAATTGTATTCGGGTGTCACCGGCTCGAGATTTGAAAATATTGCGAATATTTACCGTATCCGAATTGCGTTTTCTAAAGTCTTCATTGAGCACTTCAATTTGATTGAATATGAGACTATCTTCTACGTTCTCGTATGCACTGGAATACAATACATGAAAAACCACAGGCGCAATAAAAACGCTGTCGTAGGTATAAATAGTATCTCGTACTTTCTTCTTGCGTTTGGAAATGTTTTTACCTGAATTAATAGTTTGAACATATTGCTTGTCGTAGGCGTTTTTAAAACCTGGATATTTTTGTTCAAGGTGCTGGATTACAGCAGAATGTCCGCAAGGTTCCGGGATATTTCCTTCATTAACTTGAGAAAAAAGCACCGACGATGCACCCAACCAAAATAACAAGAGTAATTTTTTATGCATAAAATAAAAGGCAATAAACGAAAAAAAGCGCAAATCAGGGCAATTTGAACCTGTTTTGCGCTGTGTTATGATTAACAAATGACCCTATTGATTATCGCGCCATTCGTAGACCCATTGAGATTGGATCATTTCGAGATGCCCTTCATTGCATTCTTCTCGAGTACCCACAAATTCAGGGATTTCAAGAACCCATTCAATAAGCTCGGTAAAGCGGATGCGGTAAATTTTATCTTCTCCAAAGTCATCTCCAAAGCGTTCATAAAGTTTCATAGCAACGTCTTCGTGATCTTTCCAGTATATAGGCAGTTCCATAATGTTTGTTTTTTTCAGTTTTTATATTACAAAATATCGGATTAGTGTCCAATGATTCCACTTTGATCGGGAACAGTCACTACGAGGTCGCCACCATCTTCAGAGAGTTTACATTGACAGGCCAAACGGCTGTTGTATTTAGGGTTTCTCGCCCTATCAACGTATTCTTCTTCCCGATCGCTCATTTCCGGTAGGTCCTCTTCACCTTGTTCTACATAAACGTGGCACGTGCTGCAGCCACAAACTCCTCCACAATTGTGGTTTAAATGAACCTCATTATCGAGAGCAACATCCAAGATGCTTTCGCCTGGAAAAATCTCAGTTTCTACCGGATCTTTTCCTTTTTCTTCGAATAAAAATGTAATAGTTGGCATAAATATCTGCAAATATAACATAGCAATTTTCGTTTTGTTGGAAGATTCGATGAAGCACTTATTGTGAATGTTTATACAATAAGGCTTATTTTCGCAGTGCGTTATGAATTTCGAACTAACCGAAGAGCACTTAGCGGTACAACAAGCCGCTCGTGATTTTGCCCAAACAGAATTACTTCCAGGCGTTATTGAGCGCGATGAACACCAAAAATTTCCCGCGGAACAAATCAAGAAGATGGGGGAATTAGGCTTTATGGCCATGATGGTTGATCCCAAATGGGGCGGTGGCGGAATGGATACCATTTCCTACGTTCTAGCTATGGAAGAAATTTCTAAAATAGATGCATCTGCATCTGTTTGTATGAGTGTAAACAACTCCTTGGTATGCTGGGGTTTGGAAACTTTTGGAACCGAAGAACAAAAGGAAAAATACCTTCGCCCTTTGGCTACGGGCCAAGCAATCGGTGCTTTTTGTTTGTCTGAACCTGAAGCCGGCAGCGATGCAACTAGCCAACAAACAACCGCTTTTGATCAAGGCGATCATTACTTATTAAACGGTACTAAAAACTGGATTACCAACGGTAATAACGCAAGTTATTATTTGGTTATTGCACAAACCGATGTTGAAAAAGGTCACAAAGGAATCAATGCCTTTATCGTAGATAAGTCTTGGGAAGGTGTAGTTGTAGGTAAAAAAGAAGATAAATTAGGTATTCGCGGTAGCGATACGCATAGCATCATGTTCCAAGATGTTAAAGTTCCTAAAGAAAATCGCATCGGAGAAGATGGTTTTGGTTTCAAATTTGCCATGAAAGTACTAAGCGGAGGACGTATCGGAATTGCTGCACAAGCATTAGGTATTGCGAGTGGTGCATATGAATTAGCCCTTAAATACTCAAAAGAGCGTAAAGCCTTTGGTAAAGAAATCATGCACCATCAAGCCATTGCCTTTAAGTTAGCCGATATGGCTACTGAAATCGAAGCTTCCCGTATGTTGTGCTTAAAAGCGGCTTGGTTGAAGGATCAACACCTCAATTATGACCGTGCAAGCGCCATGGCGAAGTTGTTTGCTTCTGAAACAGCAATGAAAACCACAGTTGAAGCCGTTCAAGTTCATGGCGGATATGGCTTTGTTAAGGAATATCACGTTGAGCGTCTTATGCGCGATGCGAAAATCACTCAAATCTATGAAGGTACTTCAGAGATTCAGCGTGTGGTAATTTCACGCGATGTGCTAAAATAATTTTTTGAATGTTATTGAGAAGGGGACCCACAAGTCCCCTTTTTTTTGCACCCTTTACGATTAAAATTCCCGATTAGCACAAACGATAATCACAACCGCTCATTAGGCATAAAGTTCAGAAAGACGAGCGGATGAAACAAAACACACTTCAGGCCATTTCTGGACAATTCGTTTCAAAATTTCTTTCAAGAGAACGAGTGTTTGTGTTCGGTTCTTTTCCTCCAAAGAACCTATATAATTAAGTCTATGAGAATTGATAATAGCGGGTTTACCCCAGAAAAAGGCCCAATATACATCTTCCAAAACCGTATTTACCCAATCTATATTTGGATTCAAAGTTGGCTCAAAGTTGGCATTTCTAATAGTAAAAAACTGTCCGTTTTCGTTTTTTTTACCCATAAAATGCTTCACTTTTTCAATTCCCAAACCTTCCTCAGTAATCCGATCTTGAATATACGCACCCTGAATGTGCTTCACACCGGCTTCAAGCAGTACCTTTTCAGCGTGTTTACTCATACTAAAACAAGCGGCAATTGCAGATTTGCTTTTAAACCCAAAAGTTTCTTCAAAAATGTGCAAACCCTCCTTAATAGCAGCGCCAATGGCCCGTTCATCTTCGGTGTTGTGCATTCCCCAAGCATCTAAATAAAAATCCTTACACGTCACTAAATCCCGATTATGTACGGTAAACATCCGCTCTTCAAAAGCATCTAAAACCCCCTTTTCTCCTTTTTGAAGCGCCCTGGTCCAGTTTTTAAAATGAACGTGTTCCCGGCCGTGAAATTGTGGTGTTATGCAATTTGAATTTATCCCTTGTTGATACAGTTTTATAACCTTGTCGTGTTGCGGATACTTGGCTAAAGTATCATAAAAATGCTCGTATTGGTACTCCTGGAAATTACATGCGCGCATGGCATCAAAATCCGGGTTGGTCATTACCGTATTGAATGTAATATTTGCCGGTTTACCGTCTGAACCCTTCACGGAGTGTAGAACCTCCAGTAATGCCTCTAGATCGCTGTTGCTCTCTAATGCATCATACTTATTAAATGGTGATTCCAGTTCTGGATAACCTTTCTGAATCAGTTTGTTTTGACTTTCCTTGCTAGCCGTTCGAATTGAACCCCAATCATCAGACTCGATAAGTACCCATTTTTGGGGTATACGTTTTCCTTTTCTATTGATTACGGCCTTTATGGCCGCTCTTTTTATCTGGGGGAAACGAATCACAGGGTCTATAATTTGGAAAGAAAGTCCTTATAGGCAATTTCTATCCCTTGTTCCAGAGAAACACTTGGCTTCCATCCGGTTGCAAATAAACGACTTGAATCCATCAATTTACGCGGCGTTCCGTTTGGTTTTGATGTGTCGTACACATGGTTGCCATGGTAACCTACTACTTTCGCAACAATGGCGGCAAGTTCTTTTATGGTAACATCGCTTCCATAACCCACGTTTACGAACTGCTTTTCATTGTAATTGTTAATAAGATAAACCAATGCGTTAGCAAGATCATCTGCGAATAAAAACTCGCGCATGGGCGTGCCATCCCCCCAAATTACTACATCTGTAGCATTATTCATTTTGGCTTCGTGGAACTTGCGAATAAGTGCGGGCAAAACATGTGAGTTTTCTGGATGGTAATTATCATTCAAACCATACAAATTGGTAGGCATCGCCGATATAAAATTACACCCGTACTGGTCTCGGTAAGCTTCACACATTTTTATACCGGTAATTTTCGCAATAGCATACGGCTCATTAGTACTTTCCAGATAACCGCTCAACAATGCTTCTTCCTTAAGAGGCTGTTCGGCCATTTTAGGATAAATACAAGAACTACCCAGAAACAACAACTTCTTTACACCATGCACATACGCCCCATGAATCAAATTATTTTGAATCATCAAGTTGTCGTACAAAAAATCTGCTCGATATACGTTGTTTGCGTGAATTCCACCTACTTTGGCGGCCGCTACAAACACATAATCGGGTTGGGTTTCCGCATAAAAACGCGTAACTGCATCTTGATTTCTTAAATCGAGCTCTTTAGATGTTCGGGTAATGATATTTGAATATCCCAAGCGCTCTAATTCACGCTTTATCGCACTCCCCACCATTCCCCGGTGACCAGAAACGTAAATTTTAGCTTCTTTTTCCACGACTTGGTTTATTCAAAATAGTTATTAGTATCAAAACCACCTGCTTTTAGATAGTCCTGCTTCTGCATCAATCGAACATCGGAATTCATCATGTCTTCTACCAAAGCGGGTAAATCGTATTTGGGTTTCCAACCTAATTTTTCATGACATTTGGTAGGATCTCCAATAAGCAAGTCTACTTCCGTAGGTCGGAAGTATTTTGGATCTACGAAAACCAACTCTTTACCAATTTCCAGGTGACACTTCTTTCCTGTTTGTGCTTCAAAAGCAGCCATATCAATTGCACTTACAAAACCCACTTCTTCTACACCCTCTCCCTTGAAACTTAAGGTAATGCCGACGTGTTTGAATGCCATTTTAACAAATTCCCTAATTTCTGTTGTAACCCCAGTTGCAATTACAAAATCCTCAGGTTTTTCTTGTTGTAAAATCAAATACATGGCTTCTACATAATCCTTTGCATGTCCCCAGTCGCGTTTCGAGTTTAAATTTCCCAAATACACACGTTCCTGAAGATTCAAGGCAATACGTGCAGCGGCACGAGTAATTTTACGCGTTACAAAAGTTTCCCCCCGAATAGGACTTTCGTGGTTAAATAAAATACCGTTACATGCATACATGTTATAGGCTTCGCGATAATTTACGGTAATCCAATAGGCGTACATTTTCGCAACAGCATACGGACTTCGTGGGTAGAACGGTGTCGTTTCCTTTTGGGGAACCTCTTGTACCAATCCATATAATTCCGAAGTTGAAGCTTGATAAATTTTGGTTTTTTCAACAAGTCCCAAAATCCGTATTGCTTCAAGGATACGCAAAGTACCCAAACCGTCGCTATTGGCGGTATATTCAGGCGTTTCAAAACTTACCTGAACATGGCTCATTGCACCTAAATTATAAATTTCATCGGGTTGAACCTCTTGAATAATTCTGATCAAGTTGGTACTGTCGCTTAAATCACCATAATGCAATTTAAAACGACGGCCTTCAACGTGTGGATCCAGGTACAAATGATCAATGCGATCGGTGTTAAACAAGGAGCTGCGACGCTTAATACCGTGCACCATATACCCCTTTTTCAAAAGAAATTCGGCCAGATAGGCACCATCTTGTCCGGTTATACCGGTGATTAGAGCTACTTTCATTATTTTGCAACAAAAATAACGTCTTTTTATATGTTTGCAGTGTTCATTGACCAAGTTTCTCCGCGCATTCATTATATCCTGGAGGAATTTTTAAGCCGAAGATTGCAAAAACCGCTTAAAATATTCACAGATCCAGATGCGTATTCTGTTGATGATTCGAGAATAAAATTACAATATGCTGAATCACAACGGCTTGATTTACCCGGATTTTGGGTTTATCGAGATGCCTTTATACTTGAGGATTCTGTAAATCCATATTTCGATCCCAGTGAAACAGAATTTCATCTTAGCGCTAAGGCTCAAGCCTATTTACAGAACAAACTACGTGCTTTATCCATAGCTCAAAAAGAAATCAAACGAATCGAAGACGCCTATAGCAATCCCTTCCCTGCACTTTTTCCGGGGGATTCTCCTTTGGGCTTTGATTTTTTTTCCTTTGCCTTTTATTCTCTTAGTCGTTATGAGGAATACCAAAGCTTCCAAGCCGATGCTTATGGTCGTTTCGCGTATAAAGAATCGCTAGAATCGCAACGCGATTTCGATACAGCGCCGTTTGTAGATATTGCGTTTTTTCATGTTCTGAGCGCACTTAATCTGGAAGATCTTGTACCCCCAATGTTGATAAAACCTAGTGTCGACATCGATATCGCCTTCCAATATAAAGGTCGTTCATGGCGCAGGCAGTTGCTATCGGCTTTGTATTTCCCCAAAACTATTATAGAAAGGTTTCGGGTATTTATGGGCCAAATAGAAGATCCTTTTGACCCAAGAATTACGGTACGATCTTTTATTCAAAACCTATCCAAGCCAGCAGCTGTTTTTTGGTTGGTTCCACGAAAAACCAAAGGGGTTAACAGGCAGGTTAAACGGAATTATCGACATTTCAAAGAATCGATCCGCGATTTAAATTCCATTTCTCAAAGTGGACTGCACCCATCATTCAGTCCGCACCCTTTGTACTCTTGGAAAAATGAAAAACAATGGCTTGAGAACCACCTAAAAAAACCGATCACACATAGCCGCCAACACTTTTTAAATCTGCGATTTCCAGATACCTACCAACACCTTTTATCTATTGGAATAGAACACGATTGGAGCATGGGATATGCGGAAATGGCAGGGTTTAGAGCTGGCACATCCTACGATTTCAATTGGTTTGACCTCTCTAAAAACACCGCTACCCAATTGGTGGTCCACCCCTTTTGCATCATGGATGTTACTGCTAAAAACTATATGCACTTAAGTCCCAGTGCAGCTATCGATGCGGCTTTAGTTTTACAAGAAATGGTGTTTTTATTCGGGGGAAGTTTTACCTTTATTGTACACAATGAATCCTTATCAAACCATGCCGGCTGGGAAAATTGGCGCGGAGTTTTTGAAAAATGGTCAGAATTTTTGCCGTATGAAAGTACAGATAACACTCTTGGATAAGTATATAAACGGGCCCTTTTGGTTCCCTTTAGCAATAATAAACCGGCCTTCATGATGCCTTTTTACCTAAATCGGCACAAAACATATGCAACTTCTATCCTCTTAAACAAAAATCTTTGCTTTATTTGAAATACTTCGACACAAAAGTTATCGTTCCACTTCTCTTAAAAAACACCGGTAGCACCATCTAAAATCACCATTGAAATACTTCGACCGTAAATATATCGACCGACACAAGTGGAACACCTGCATTGAAAGCAGTGCCTTTTATGTACCGTATGCCCGCTTTGAATACCTAGAGGCTATCAGTCAAGGTTCTTGGGGGGCTTTAATAGAAAATGATTATACTGCCGTTTTTCCATTGGTTTATCGACGAAAATGGGGCATTATTCCCTATATATATCAACCGTATTTCTGCCAGCAATTGGGTCTTTTTGGAAACCCACAACAGGATCTTCAAGCATTTATCCAAGCAATTCCTTGGTATTTTATGCGGGTACATTTGAACATTAACAGTTCCTTTGGCGTTCCATTAGGAGCTCGAGAACTGCCCAATCTCGTAAAAAAACACCCCCATTCACCCAAAACCGATTTTAACAAGGATGCTTTAAAGAATATCGCCCGACTACAAACACACGAAGTATTTTACACCCAAACCAAAGACATAGCCTTAGTTATGAAGGTATATGCCGATGCTTGGGGTGAAAAAGCCGCACTAAAGTGGCCCAATGATTACAAAGCATTTGAATCGGCTTGTTTGTCTTTGCAAAGTGAAAATCTAATTTATGCCTGTTTAGCGCATCGGAAGCAAGAATTACTTGGGGCTGCAATTTTTCTAATCGGTCGTAAGCGCTTGCACTATGTATGCGCGGCACCTACCGCCCGCGGCAGAGAAATTGGTATTATGCATGGAATTGTGTTACACGCTATGGAACATTTTCCAGATTGCGATTTGGATTTTGAAGGATCCCAAATTCCTTCTGTTGCCACTTTTTATAAAAAGTTTAACCCCATAAACGAAGCATATTACCGAATTGAACGAACTTTGTGGTTATGACGAATCCCTGGGTTCAATCCGCACGTTTGCGCACCTTACCACTTGCCATTTCCACGGTACTATTAGGTAGTTCACTGGCGCTTTTACATGGTTCCCTGCATTGGGATTTATTTGGACTGGTACTTTTAATAGCCGTAGGCTTGCAAGTACTTTCCAATTATGCCAATGATTACGGCGATTTTATGAAAGGCACCGATCAAAAGGCCGCTAGAAAAGACCGCATGTTAAGCGCAGAATTGATACAACCCGAGAGCATGAAACGCGCAATAATCTGGCTTTCTGGCCTTCTATTGGGTCTTGGCATATTTACCCTGCTTTACACCTACCGCACTTATAGCATTTCCCCAGGTTCACTTTGGTTTTTATTTGCTTTGGGAATTTTGGCCATCGCCGCTGCTGTTTTTTATACTGTAGGCAAAAAGGCATACGGATACTCTGGCTTTGGAGACCTTTCGGTATTGTTATTTTTCGGTTTTATCCCCGTGGTGGGTATAACCTTGTTAATGGGAGTACGCCCAGAAATGCATATTTGGTTAGGGGGATTAGGTTCAGGACTCTTATCTACAGCCGTTTTAAACATCAACAATTATCGCGATTTGAACAGCGATAAGAAGAATGGAAAACACACGTTGGCTACCAAAATCGGGCCTAAAGCCACCTTGCAATATCAGCGATTTTTACTTCTTTTAGGATTTACAGGGGTGTTCCTTTCATTCGGAATTTACTTATACCAACTGTTAAGCATAAGTGGTGCAAATTATTATATAGAAATGTTTTTACTTTTCGGCGTTTTTTCTCCATCTGCGGTTTATCTGTCGCGATACTATTCTGAAATGAGGGAATTAAAGCCGGGTGATCGTGAAGGTTTAAATCTTCAATTAAAGCGCGTTTCCCTGACCGTATTACTGTTGTGTGCGGTTCATTTTGGACTTTCTCTATACCTTAGTTCCGTGCTCGGTTTTTAGTGTATGATACTCCTGTCAAGCATCCACAAACTGCAATTTATAAAACCCGCAAAAACATCCCGTGGTTCTTATCAGGAAAAGGAAGTATGGGTCCTTTCCTTAGAATCTAATGGAATGGTACTGGAGGCTGAGGCCGCTCCCTTAAGTGACCTTAGTACCGATGGCAAAGAAAACTTAGATTTGTTGATAAGGCCGTTCATAGGATTAGATTATTCATTAAAAGAGCTTTACGAATTGTTGGAATTTTGCGAGCCCTATCCGAGCTTGCGTTTTGCGGTTTATGCTTTGATTCAAAAAGCAACTAAACGCCAAACTGTTTGGGTGGATTCTCCATTTACGCGGTCGGAAAAAGGTCTTGAAATCAATGGCTTGGTTTGGATGAATGATATCGAATCTATGGAACAGGAGGCCGAATCAAAAATAGAAGCCGGTTTCACGTGTATCAAATTCAAAGTAGGCGCCTTAGACTTCGATGCTGAATGTCGCATGCTGGAACGGTTTCGTAGAAAACACGACAAATCCAAAATTGAAATTCGATTGGATGCCAATGGTGCCTTCCCTCAAGATTTAGCTGTAGAAATGTTGAAAGATCTTTCCCGCTTTGATGTACATTCCATAGAACAACCCATTGCCACAGGTAATTGGGATGATATGGGACGTTTATGTCGAGACGGAGCCATAGATATCGCTCTCGATGAGGAGCTTATTGGCATTACACCTGGGCAATACTCCCAATTATTGAAAGAAATAAAACCCCAATACCTCATTTTAAAACCCACGCTTATCGGTGGATTTGATCGGTGCGATCTATGGATTAAGGAAGCAGAAAAACACAAAACTCAATGGTGGAGCACCTCGGCTCTAGAGGGTAATATTGGTCTTTTCGACATTGCTCAATGGGTTTCTGCCTATGATCTAAATTTACCACAAGGTCTGGGTACGGGTTCTTTGTTTGTGAAAAATTTCCCTCAAAATACCTTCGTTAAAAACGGAATTTTACACCGTTTATAGTTCAAAATATCACCAATATTCATTTTCAATTTCTTTATTTTCCCCAAAAATTTACAAATGAGCGTGTTTCCCCAAAAATTCATACAACAACTTCAGGTTTTGTTTTCCGAGAAGGAATCCCTCGCTTTATTAGAATCTCTTGAACAACCCGCACCTATATCGGTACGTTTAAACCCTTATTTCAAAGGACATTTGAGCGTTCCACATGAAAAAATTCCCCAATCCGAAAATGCCTATTTTCTGAACGAAAGGCCTTTGTTTACTGCAGATCCGGCATTTCACGCAGGTGCCTACTATCCACAGGAAGCAAATTCGATGTGGATTGGTGCTGTTTTTGGTTTTTTGCGCAAAGGTTATTTTGAAGAAAGCGAAGGGTTGGCTGTTTTAGACCTCTGCGCGGCTCCTGGAGGCAAAACAACGGACATATCTTCTAGATTGTTGTCTCAAGACATTTTAGTAGCCAACGAGGTGATTTCTGCGCGAAACGCTATTTTGTTTGAAAATGTGTGTAAATGGGGACTTGCGAACACCGTAATTACCAAAGCAGACGCGCAAAAGTTTGGTCAAAAAGGTCCTGTTTTCGATATGGTATTTTGCGATGCACCCTGTTCTGGAGAGGGAATGTTCCGTAAAGACAATATTGCTATCCAGGAATGGTCTGAAGACAATGTAAGTCTCTGCACACAAAGACAACAACGAATAGTATATGATGTTTGGGATGCATTGAAACCAGGTGGTTTTATGATTTATAGCACCTGTACTTTCAATCGCAATGAAAACGAAGACAATGTTTTGCGTATTTGTGAGGAAAAAGGTGCGGAAATCATTCCTTTTGAACATCCCGCAAAGTCCAATTTATATGAATTGGAGCAGAACATGTATCGCTGTTTACCTCATTTATCCAAAGGAGAGGGACTGTTTTTTTGCATTTTGCGCAAACCTCAAGAATCCGAAAAACCCGAAGGACGGGAAATTTCCCCCAGAAACTCAAAAAACAAGAAACTTCCCTTAAAATCGCGATACCCCGGATTTACGTGTATCGAAAAGGGTAACGAAACCTATCTTCTGGCTGGTGAACGGGATCTGAATTTTATTCAGAACCTTCCTGGAATCGTGCACCCAGGGGTTCCCTTAGGAAGTTTTTTTAACGAAAAATGGAAACCTCATCCCGCTGTTGCGCTCATTAAAAATGCTGAATTTGGTTTGCCAGAAGTAGAATTAAGCGATACGGCCGCGATGCAATTCTTGAAAAGAGAATTTATTCCACTCAAGCCAAAGGCTTTAGGGGCCGTGATTGTTTGTTGGAATGGACACCGTATAGGCACTGCAAATGCCGTTAAAAACGGCTTAAACAACCTTCTTCCGATGGAATGGCGGGTTCGTGGTGATTTTACTGCACATAGCATTGTGGAGCAGAAGTAAAAACGAAGTGCCTGCTTAGGGTATCTTTGTATCGTGATTGACTTTAATCGATTTGAATTGGCCAATGGTTTGCGCGTAATTCACCATTACGATCCTTCGGTATCGACGGTTGTTTTAAACACTTTGTATAATGTTGGCGCACGAGATGAATCGCCTGAAAGAACCGGTTTTGCGCATTTATTTGAACACTTAATGTTTGCAGGAAGCCAGCATGTTGCTTCTTTTGATAAAGAAATCGAACAAGCGGGGGGACAAAACAACGCATTTACCAACAACGAATTCACGAATTATTATATCAGCGTGCCCGCCGAAAATATCGAAACTGCGTTTTGGTTAGAAAGCGATCGAATGTTGGCATTAAACATCAATGAAAATTCTTTGGATGTTCAAAAAGGAGTGGTTATTGAAGAGTTTAAACAACGTTGTTTCAATGCCCCTTTTGGGATGCTATGGCATCATGTACGCGACATGTTGTACAAAGAAAGTTCTTACCGCTGGCCGACTATTGGACTAACCTTTGACCATATCAGCGAGGCACAACTAACCGACGTAAGTGACTTTTATAAAAGATTTTACACGCCTCAAAATGCAGTTTTATCGATAGTGGGAAGTGTTGAACTCGAGGAGTGTAAAACATTGGTCGAAAAATGGTTTGGCGATATTCCTGCTTCAGGGGAAGCCAATTCAAACCAATACCCAAGCGAAAGCGATTGGAAACCTTCACGCCGAGTTGAAGAAGACTTGTCTCCCAATCCGGTAGTTTTTTTGGTTTGGAAAGGTCCTAATATCCAAGAAAAGGGTTCTCTTGAATTGGAAATTTTTGCTGATGTATTAGGAGGTAGTGAGGTTTCCGATTTGTACGAAATCCTGGTAAAGCAAGAGGGTTTATGCAATGCAGCGGAATGTTTTTATATGCGTGGTATTGGAGAGGGTTTATTTATGGCTTATGGTATTTTGAACGAAGGTGTTTCACATGAAATCGTGGAAAATCGATTATTTGAAATCCTAGAAAATGCTTTCGATGCAAGCGATTCTTATGCCTTTGAAAGTGCTAAGAATAAAATGTATACGCAATTATTGTTTGATCCGATTAACCCAATGAGTCGCGCACAAAAACTGGCATTTTGGGAACATTTGGGCAAACCAGAAATGATTAATAATGAAGTGGAGTTAATAAAAAATGTTACCCTTTCTGACACATTAGCTGTTGCAAAAAACTGTTTTTCACGTGAAAACGCTTCTGTTTTATATTACAATCCTAAAAACGCATGAGTATAAGAGAAAACGCACCTGAAGTGCGTAACATATCCGGATTTAAGGTCCCCGAAATTCGTTTAGAAACGAGTGCCGCTGGAACCTCCTATTATTATGAAGAAACCCCAGGAATCGGTGCTGCTTCTGTTTTTTGGCTTATCCCAGTAACCAAGCAAGTCCAACACAAAGCTTATCAAGCACTTGCCGCTGTGGAAATGTTATTATCGGGAGGGGATGGAAAAAGCGAGAAAGAAATTTTGCAGTTTATTGAACACCTAGGCGCTTCGGTAGGTAACGATAGCGAACAACTATATGCGCGTATTCATTTCCGTTGTGCTAAAAATGCCGTTGAACCTGTTTTTAAATGGCTCTTGCATCACGTTGAACACGCAGAGTATCCCCAAGAAGAGCTAGACCGTTATGCATTGGTAAAGAAGGCATCTATTGAAAGACGTATGCAAACCCCGGGTTATTGGTCTGATCGCAAAGCAAAAGAACTTCTTTACAAAGATCTTCCTTGGGTGGGAACTTTTGGCAATTTGGATGATTTTGATGCCCTTTCTCGTCTTGATTTACAATCCTTTCACCAAGAATATATAAAAAATAGTTCGGGTGTATTGTTCTTCTCTGGAGATATTGATTTGCAACAAAAAGATGGTTTGATCGCTGTTTGGGAATCCTATAACCGACCCAATTTTATTTGGGAGGTTAAAGAAGAATCGCTTACCCCTGCAGTTTTTGAAGAAACTCACAGTCATTCCGTTAAAAACACAACACAGGTGAGTTTAAAGATGATGAAACATATTGGTTACTTGGAAGAACACAAAACACACCAATATACGTTGCTCAACATGATACTAGGTGGCTATTTTGGTTCTCGTTTGATGCAAGAATTAAGGGAGAAACAAGGTCTTACTTATGGTATTAGTTCTTATTTTAATCCCTTATGGAAGGGCAGAAGTTGGAACATCTCTGGAGAGATGAATAGTGCCAATACTCAAAAAGCCTTAGATGCGATCTTTTTAATTATGAAAGAATTGCAACAAAGTCCCATTGGTCAAGACGAACTTGATAGAGCCAAAAAATATTATGCCGGAATGTTCCGATCTGGCTTTGATGGACCCTTTGCTGGGGCAACGAAAGCACTGCAAACCCTTGTCCGTAATTACAGCGGTACCTATTACGCGGATACCTTAGAACATATTTGGTCTGTCAATTCTGATTCACTTTTACAATTGGCACAAAATGAATTGAATACAAATACGTTTGTAAAGGTAGTCAGCGGCGACGTTTAGGGCTTTACATCCTTGTTAAAAAGAATTTTCCATATAATTTTTTTCTTATTTCCTTTATTTTCTAAAGGACAATCGGACTATGCTCCTCACCTGCAAAGGGCGTGTTTGGATCGCGTAACCGGTGCTTTGAGCTTACTGATAAGTCCTGGAAAAGATAGCTGCAATTCTTTCATAAAGTATCGACTTTGGGGACGTACCGACACATTCAGTTCATTTGAACTATTAGATGAATCTAATACTTTTAATCAATTATCTTGGAACACGTTGCTTCCAAATAAAAAAAGATGGCAGCTATATATCAGCACGTACTTTTCCTGTACTCCGAGCGACAGTTTCTTGAGTAATTTTTTGTATATAGATAATGTTCCTCCCTCTTATGTAGAACCCGACAGTGTTAGCATTGACATGAGCAACCAAAACTTGATTGCCGGCTGGACCAATCCTCCTGAAACAGACATTATGGGATACAGCATGTTTCGAGTAGATGGTTTGGGCAACAACATTTTGATCGATGAACAGAATGTGTTGTTTTATTCTTTTTTGAACTCTGATTTTCCCAGCAAACAGAGCGGAAATCGATTAGCGATTGCTGCGTATGATTCTTGTAGGAATGGTGGAGTGATTTCAAATTTCCATTCTCCTATATTATTACAAGTTAATACCAATGCTAATTACTTGTGCGACAAGGGAATACAACTAAACTGGACCTCTTATGTTGGTTGGGAAGTCAAGGAATATGAAATCTTCATTCGCGATGCAGATCGAGGTATTCTATTACACCAAAGCAAGGTAGCTTCAAATCTTAACGACTTTGCATTTACCTTGCCCTATTTGAATGTTACCCTAGACATTTATGTGCGAGCACACAAACTAGGAGCCGAAGTAAGTTCTACTTCCAATCGCGTAGATCTCTTTGTTTCTAATTTCCCAAAGCCATCAAAGTCAACATCTCTTTATTTTACTTCTGTTTCCCAAACCTCTAAGATCGACTTAGAGGGCTATGTAAACGTTGGAGATAGTTTCGATGTGTTTTACACTTCCAACCTAAGCCCCTGGTTATTAACCTATAGCGAATCTAAATCGTCTGGAATTGTTCAATTTGCACACAATTTAAATGACACGAGAACAGCTTCCGTTTCTTTTCTTTTGGTTCGGTATAATCAATGCGGCGAGCCTGCGGATAGCTCCTTAGTTATCAGGAGCATTCACCTAAGAGGCAACGAAAGAGAGTTAAATTGGAATAACAACTTACAATGGGAGGCACTCGGTGATAACCCTTTATATATCATAGAAAAAGAAGTGTCTGGCAACTGGGTTTCAATCGGGACCACTTCAGACAAAACGTTTACACTTCCTCCTTATGGCAATTATGAAGTTCGTGTAAAGGGCGTAACATCGCTATGGTCTACAGAAAGAAGGGGTTTCAGTTACAGCAATTCTATAACGGTAGACTTGGGTTTTGACAGCAGCTTGTTAGACACGATATTAATTCCCAATGCCTTTACACCTGAGGGAATTAATCCTATTTTCAAAATAAGCAATCCTGCCATTTCATTAGGTGAATCACAGATGCAAATATTCAACCGTTGGGGAGCTATTATTTACCAAGGAGATGCTTTAGTGGGTTGGGATGGAAAGGTTAATGGGAATCCGGTACCCGACAATATATATATCTACCGAATTAAGGCATTATATCGCAGAAAGCGCATTGAAAAAGCCGGAACGGTATTAATTTTGCGTTGATGTCGGAGTCCATTTTGTTTTTAGGTCATTCGCGTTTCATTAATAGGAATGAACGCTCTAAAATACGCAAAACGTTGTCTTATTTGGCTGATAACCATACGTTTATCATTGATTCTTTGACATATATTCACCAAACAGATCTGGAGCTCTTAGAAGTAAATATAACTCACTTAAATCACGACACCTACACAGACATCATCACCTTTGATTTGTCTGACAATGAGGGAGTTATAGATGGTGAAATTTATATTTCGGTAGACAGGGTTAAAGAAAACGCTCTATTGTTTGGTGTAGATTTTTGGACTGAGTATATCCGAGTTGTGTCCCATGGTTTATTCCATTTAATGGGTTACGGAGACAAAACACCCGAGGAACAGGCGATTATGAGAAAACGGGAAGAAGAGGCCATTGCCTACTGGTCTGGTCTACGTTCCACGTGAAACCAAACTTTATTTAACCTTGAAATTAATCCTGTCCTATTGCGGATCGGGATGAATAGTGAGTATTCAAGGGGAAGGAAACCCGGTATAGCGGCTATTATAGCCTGGGTATACATACATTTTTGCTACGCAAAATCACGGTTATCGAGTGGCTGACGCAGGAAGCCGTATCGAGATGCGATGTCCGTGATTCGACGAGAAACGAGTCGAATTGTATCGAGACCGGGTATGAGGCTGTTGTAGCTTCCATCTCGATACAATTTTGCTCCGCAAAATTGATTACAATGTCTATCCGAAAAAGTGCGGTAAAATTTCTCAACAAGACGCTAGCAAAGGATTAGCTAAACTGTTTTCTTGAAAAACCAGGTAAACCCTCATTAAAACCTTCAATTAAGGCTATCTACTTTATATGAGACCAGGATTGTATTTGCTTCTCTCTTTCGAAGGCAACATCAATTCTATCAAACACCTCGAAATAAACCAAGGTAACTGGTCGTCTCTTCTTAGTATAGTTAGCACCGTTTCCTGTTTGATGTTGGTTTATTCTCCTTTTTAAGTTTTTAGTACTTCCTGTATAAAAAGTACCATCATTACATAATAAAATATACATATACGCCTCCATATTACAAAGGTCTTATATTTTAAGTTCCACGTGGAACCCGAAGATTTGCAAATATTACAAAGAATCACAATTCTGTGCAGCATAGAGAATATGGCATTTTCGCAACAATAAGTTATTGCGCAACCTGAAGCTAAGCAAGCAATTAACCGTTGTAAGTATTATGTGCGTTTCCATCTCGATACAATTTTGCTCCGCAAAATCACGGTTATGGAGTGGCCAACCCAGGAAGCCGTATAGAGATGCGATGTCCGTGCTTTCCAGAATATTACTGGTGTGTTAACGGAGGTCGCATCTCGATACAATTTTGCTAGCAAAATCACGGTTATCGAGTGGCTGAAGCAGGAAGCCGTATCGAGATGCGATGCACAAACTTTTCAGAATATTACTGGTGTGTACACGGAGGTCGCATCTCGATACGATTTTGCTACGCAAAATCACGGTTATCGAGTGGCTGACGCAGGAAGCCATATCGAGATGCGATGTCCGTACTTTCCAGAATATTACTAGTGTGTTCACGGAGGTCGAGTGATTCGACGAGAAACGAGTCGAATTGTATCGAGACCGAGTGTGAGGCTATTGTAGCTTCCATCTCGATACGATTTTGCTACGCAAAATCATGGTTATCGAGTGGCTGACGCAGGAAGCCGCATAGAGATGCGATGTACGAACAAAACAGAATATTACTGGTGTGTTCACGGATGTCGCATCTCGATACAAATTTGCTCAGCAAAATCACGATTATCGAGTGGCTCATGTAGGAACGAGTATCAAGATGCGATGTCCAAGATTTACCTCAACCCTCATTAAATTGCATGGAGAGATGCAAACATTTATGTATGCCTAATTCCACAACTCCGTTCTCTACAAAAACGCTACCTTATACGCCGTTGGTGGATTCAATATTCAAAAGACCCCTCGAATTAATATTATATTTGTATCATAAAGTTCCACGTGAAACCATGAATAAATATGATGTAATAGTTGTAGGCGCCGGACATGCCGGTTGTGAAGCAGCTCATGCCGCCGCAACTATGGGAAAAAATGTACTCCTCGTTACCATGAATATGGAAACCATCGCTAAAATGAGTTGTAACCCTGCAATGGGTGGAGTCGCTAAGGGACAAATAATCAGGGAGATAGACGCACTTGGAGGTATGTCTGGAATAATCACTGATAAGACCATGATCCAATTCAGAATGCTAAATCAATCCAAGGGATTTGCTATGTGGAGTCCAAGAGCACAATCCGATAGATGGCGATTCTCTGAAGAATGGCGACTCACTTTAGAACTAAATAAAAATATCGATTTTTTTCAGGACTCTGTGAACGAATTAATCGTAGAGGGTGAACATGTGACAGGAGTAATATGTGGTATGGGAAATAAATTCTATTCCAAAACAGTCGTGGTTACCGCAGGTACGTTCTTAAACGGACTCATACATATAGGAAGAAAAAACTTCGGCGGAGGACGTATGGCTGAAAAAGCATCATTTGGAATAACCGCCCAATTAGAATCTCTTGGATTCACCAGTGGACGTATGAAAACGGGTACCCCTCCCAGAATAGATGGTCGCACCTTAAATTACGATAAAATGGAGGAACAAAAGGGAGACACCATTCCTTATACCTTCTCATTTTCCCAAACAACCCAACCACTCACCAATCAAAGGAGTTGTTACATCACCTATACCAACGAAGAAGTTCACAATCTTCTTAGAGAAGGTTTTGAAGATTCTCCTATGTATAATGGTTCTATTAAAAGCCTCGGACCCAGATATTGTCCTAGTATTGAAGATAAAATAAATCGTTTTGCTGAGAGAGACCGACATCAAATCTTCGTAGAACCCGAAGGTTGGAATACCGTTGAAGTATATGTAAACG